>DASXPS010000155.1 GCA_036493475.1 Sporichthyaceae bacterium
CTCCTACCGGCGCCGCCGCAGGCCGCGCGAGTACCGCTCACTCGCGCCGGCCGGGCGGCGCCGGGCCCGCTCGATCCGATAGGTCCGAGCGTGACGGGGTGCACCGTCGCGCTCGGGCCATCGGCATGTCAGCGTGACCGGCCCAGGGTCTCGGCGACCAGGGCCGCGGACAACGGGGCCAGGGCCAGGCCCGGTCCGGGATGGGCGGTGGCGCCCACGTGGTACAGCCCGCCGACGCCGGTCGCGTTCGGCGCCCGCAGCAGCCCGTCCCTGCCCACCAGGGCGGGCCCTGCGATCGAGCCACCCGGCGCACCGGTACTGCGCTGCAGGTCCGTCGGCGTGCGTATTTCGCACCAGAGCAGGCGATCTGACGGCACGTGACCCCGAGCGTCCAGAGCAGCGAGCAAGGATGCGGGCATCATCGTCGTGCCGAGCCGGGCCGCTGCACTGACCGTCAGCGCGGTGCAGCCGGCCGGCGCGATGCCCCGACTCAGGTAGAGCGTGGGGTCGGCATCGATCGGGTCGCCGTCGAAGATCGAGCGCAGTTCGGCCTGCGGGTCGGCGGGAAAGGAGACCGTGCTCGCGCCGAGGTCCGCGGTGCCGCGCAGGGCCACCAGCAGGGTCACCATCGAGCAGGACCGTGGGGCCGGTCTGGGCTGGTCACCGACCAGGCCGGCGAGCACGTGATCGTCGACCGCGGCCACCACCACGTCGGCGGGCAGCCGCTCGCCGTCGGCCAACTGCACGGCGCTGATCCGGTCGTCGTCGCGGTGCACCCGCACTACTTCGGTGTCGTATCGCAGCACTGCGCCGCGCAGCGCGGCCCGCTCGGCGATGGCGTCGATCAACACCCGCATCCCGCCGACCACCTCCCAGCTGCCGAAAGTCTGCTCCAGCCACGGCCAGAGGACCGCGCCGGACGGGGCGGTGCGCGGGTCAGAACCCAACCGCAACGAATAGGCCGCAGCCGCCTGACGCAGCCGAGGATCCGAGATATGACGTTGAATCAGATCGGGCAGGGATCCGGCCGGGCGCAGCGCGGCGAGCCGGCGCCGTTCCTCTTTCGACCGCCACCGCCTGCCGGACACGGCAGCCGGGGGACCGGTGATAAACCCCTGCCGGAACTGCTCCCAGACGGTGTCACCCTCGGCCAGGAAAGCGTGCCAGCTCCTGGCGGCGGCGGGCGACAACGCCGCGGCGAGGGCGGCCGTCGCGCCGCCCCGGCTGGTGGGCAGGTCCAGCACCGTGCCGTCGGCGAAGCACCACCGCACTGCTGGGTCCACCGGCCGCAGGTCGAGCACGCTCTCCAACGGTGCGGTCTTGCCGGTCTTGATGAACAGGTCGCGCATCCCGGCGGGCAACTGCACCAGCGTCGGGCCGGTGTCGAAGGCAAACCCGTCGCGTTCGAACCGTCCGGCCTGGCCGCCCGGTCCGGGGTTGCGCTCGCAGACGACCACGTCGTGGCGCAGTCGGGCCAACCGGGCGGCCGCGGCGAGGCCGGACACCCCGGCGCCGACCACCACCACCCGGGCCATGCGCTGCGCTGGTCAGGCGTCGGGGCGGGTGAGGACGGAGAAGGCCTCACCCAACGGCGAGCCCAGCGCGGCATAGCGACCCATGCCGGGCACCTCGGTGGGCGGGATGGCCAGCACGCCGCCCAATGCGGTCGCGATGCGGGCCACCCGGTCCACGTCGGTCACTGAGAACGACACGGTCCAGGACGGTTGCACGTCCGCCGATGGCGCGACGATGCCCGCGATCGGGCGCTCGTCGATCTGCACCACGCCCAGTTCGACGCCGTCCACGGTCTGCAGGTCCACCACCCAGCCGAACACGTTGGCATAGAACTGCGCGGCCGCCCCGGCGTCGCTGGTGATCAGTTCGGTCCAGCACCAGGAACCGGGCACGTCGCCGATCTGGGTGCCGACGAGTTCGCCCGGCTGCCAGAGGGAAAACACCGCGCCGGTGGGGTCCACGCACGCCGCGCCCCAACCGCGGGTGTCCACCTGCACCGGCTCGATCAGCACCTGGCCGCCGAACTGCGCGACATCGGTCACCGTGGCCTCGATGTCGGCGGCGTGCAGGTAGACGTTCCAGCTGGCGGGGCGGTCACCGTCGCACGGCCCGACCCCGGCAACCTTGCGGCCGGCCAGGGTGAACGTGCCGATGCCGTGCTCGTCCTGGTCATGCACGGCCCAGCCGAACAGGTCGCGGTAGTAGGCGATCGCGCCCGCCGGATCGGGGGTGGTCAGATCGATCCAGCAGGGTGCACCCGGCGCGTGGCGGTGGATGTCGGTCACCGCTCGACCCTAGTTGCCGCGGCCTCCTCGGCGGCGCAGGTCGGCGAGGACCACCCGCGCGGCGTTCTCGCCCGACGCCCCGAACACTCCGCCGCCGGGATGGGTGGAGGCACCGGTCAGGTAGAGCCCGGGCAGCGGGCCGCGATAGCCGGCCATCTCCGGCAGCGGACGAAGGCCGAACATCGCGTCCAGCGCCATCTCCACGTGCATCACGTTGCCGCGGCGCAGATCGAGTTCGCGTTCCAGGTCCACCGGTGTCTGGACCCAGGTGTCGGTGACGCCTGCCGCGAAGCCCGGCGCATAGCGCTCCACCTGTTCGATCGCGGACCGTGCGGTCTCCGCGCGCAGATCGTCCCAGTGACCGGCGGCGAGGTCGTAGCGATGCCATTGCGCCCACAGCGTGATGGTGTGCCGACCGGGTGGGGCCAATGTCGGATCCTGCGCGGTGGGCGTCATGGCCAGCACCGCGGGCCGGGCCGGGGGCCGGCCGACCAACCAGTCGGCGTAGGCCCGTCGCAGTTCGACCCGATCCGCAACGAGCAACTGCATGCCGTGCAGGGCATCTGACGGTGCGTCTGGATATCCGGGCAGCGTGCTGCCGGCCAGCCGCACCGCGGCGCCGATGCCGTCGCCCACCCGGATCCGCTGCCGCGCCCCGACCGGTTCCAGGCCGGCGGCGGCCAGCAGATCCAGTGTGGTCAGCACGTGCGTGCCGCTCAGCACGGCGCGGGCGTGCACGGTACGCCCGCCCTGCGTGCGCACGCCGCTCACCCGACCGCCGTCGGTCACCACCGCGACCGCCGCGTCGCCGGTGCTGATCCGGCCGCCGTCGCGGCGCAGCCGTTCGGCCAACGCCGCGGTGAGCATGCCCGAGCCACCCACCGGGCGGCCCGGCGGTCGCAGGTGCAACAGCGCGGGCCACATCAGGTGCCCGACGGTGCCGGGTTCGTGCGCGGGTGGCCCCGACTGGGAGACCAGCCAGGCCAGCGCGGCCTTCAGGCGCTCGTCGCGGAAGGTGCTGTCCAGCAGGTGATCGGCGGGCTGCAGGAACCAGCGCGCCGTCTCCGCACCGCCGCCCGCGCGCAGCAGGCCGCGGCCGCGCCGGGCGATGCGGGCCGGGCCGGGGGAGTCCCGGAAGATCGACAACAGCCGCCGGCACATCGGGGTGAGTTCGCCGACCAACCTCCGGTACGCGGCCGCGTCCGCGCCGCCGCACGCCTTCTCGATCGAATCGACGGTGCGCTCCAGGTCCGTGGCGAACACGATGCCGGGCCTGTCGTCGACGGCGGGCACATAGGCCCACGGGTCGGCGTCCAGATAGCGAAGCCCGCACGCGCCGAGCTCCAACTCCTCGATCAGCTCGGTGTGACGGACCATCACGTGCAGGCCGGCGCCGCGATCCACCCGATAGCCGGGCCACCGTTGCACGGTGGACACCGCGCCGCCGATGACGGTGTCGCGCTCGATGACCTCGACGTCCAGGCCGGCGCGGGCCAACCGACAGGCGGCCACCAGGGCGTTGTGACCCGAGCCGACGACGACGACGTCGGCGCGTTCTGCTGTGCTAATGGCTCACTCGCTGCGCTCGTTCATGGCTTTTCGGCGGCCACCGCGACGTCCAACGCGTCCGCGGAGCGACCCACCACGGTGGTGCCGTCCGAGGCGGTGATGATCGGCCGCTGGATCAGCGCCGGGTTCGCGGCCAGCAGTTCGATCCAGCGTGTCCGGCTCGCGTCGTCGCGCGGCCAACTGTCCACACCCAGTTCCGCGGCCCTCGCCTCGCCGGTCCGGGTGATGTCCCAGGGTTCCAGCCCCAATCGGGCCAACACGTCGGAGATCTCGGCGGGAGTGGGCGGGTCCTCGAGGTAGCGACGCACCGTGAACTCGATGCCCGCTCCGTCCAACACCTCGACCGCGGTGCGGCACTTCGAACACGCCGGGTTGAGCCAGATTTCCATGGTGCGGAGATTAGTAGGTGTGTATATTACCGAGAGTAAGTTATCTCGAGGAGGTTGTGGTGGACCGACGGATCCTGATCACCGGCGGCGCGTCCGGACTCGGCCGGGCACTGGCCGCCGCGGCGCTGCGGGACGGCGCCCGGGTACTGATCACCGACCGGGACGCCGCCGCGGGTGAACTCGCTCGCCTGGAGTTCGCCGAGCAGTTGCGCGAGGCGGGTCGGGACACCGACCGCGTCGTGTTCCTGCCGCTGGACGTACGCAATGACGCCGACTGGGCCGGCGCGCGCGAGTGGGTGCAGCGCGAGTGGAGCGGGTTGGACGTGCTGGTGAACAACGCCGGGGTGGCGCACGGCGGTCCGATCGGGGACACCTCGATGGCCGACTGGGACTGGATCATCGACATCAATCTCAAGGGCGCGGTGCGCGGCGTGCGCACGTTCCTGCCGGTGTTCACCGCGCAGGGCGGCGGGCACGTGGTGAACATCGCCTCGCTGGCCGGGCTGGCGAATCTGCCGAATATGGCCCCGTACAACGTCACCAAGGCCGGGGTGATCTCGCTGTCCGAGACCATGCGCCACGAGCTCGCCGAGGTCGGCGTGCGGACCACCGTGGTGTGCCCCAGCTTCTTCGCCACCAACCTCGCCGAGGGCATGCGCACCACCGACCCGACGTTCGAGGTAATGGCCCGCCAAATGATCGCCGGTACCGCACTGCCCGGCCCGAAGCTGACCGCGGACGACGTCGCCCGCAAGGTGCTGCACGCCGTGGACCGCAAGCGGTTCTGGTGTCTGCCGCACGTGGAGGGCCGCGCGCTGTGGCTCACCAAGCGCTACGTGCCAGTTGCGTTCAACCTGAGCGTGAAGCTCGGCAACAAGGTGATGAACCGGCTGGTCACGCGGTCGGCGCCGGTTGCGCAGGATGCCCCGGTGGCACGGCGGACCCACGGCTGAGCGGCACATCGACGCGCCGATTCGAACGTCCTTGCGAAATTGTCGGTGCCGGGTTCTACTGTTCGTGTGTCCGAACAAATGTTCGACTGAAGGTGGGGAGCCGCCCAATGAGCCCGATCGTCTGCTCAACCCGTACCGACGAACTGCTGACCGACGCCGCCCGGGACCTGATGCTGGCCGAACTGGCCATCAGACCGGCCGACCGGTACGCCGCCGCGCACCTGGCCGCGCTGCGTGCCGCGGCGGCGGTGCTCGCTGCGCGTAGCGGCTCGCCGGAGACCTGGCAACCGGTGTGCGGGGCGCGCGGGCGGCGCCGCCCGGCCAGTGCGTGGGACCAATTGCGCGCGGCTGCCCCGGAGCTGACCGAGTGGGCGGACTATTTCGCCGCGGGGGCCGACAAGCGCTCTGCAGCCGCGGCCGGCCTGTCCGGTGCGGTCAGCGCCGAGGATGCAGAACTCCATTTCCGCGACGCCGGGGCCTTCCTCGGCCTCGTGCGCGCGCTGGTTAATCGTCCGCACGCGGCGGCCTGAACCCAAGGTTCGTGTTTTAGGTTCGCGCTATGGCGATGCGCGACTACCTGGTGGGCGAGGTCACCGAGGAGTACGGGCACGGACTGCTGACCCGCCGCGAGGCGCTGCGGCGGCTGGGGCTGCTGGGCGTCGGGGTGACGGCCGCAACGGCGTTGCTGGCCGCGTGCGGCGGCGGTAATTCCGCGAAGCCTGTGGCGACCGCGGCCCCAACGCCGCCGCAGGCCACCCCGCCACCGGGTGCGGACGGTCCGATCCGGTTCAGCGCCAACGGGGTCGACTACCGCGCCGCCTTCAAGGCGCCGTCCGGGGATCCCAACGGCGCGGTGCTGATCGTGCACGAGAACAAGGGGCTGACCACACACTTCTATGATCTGGTCCGCCGGTTCGCGGCCCGCGGGTACACCGCGTTGTGCGTGGACCTGCTCTCCCGCGCGGGTCACGACGGTACGGCGGGATTCACCGACCAGGCCGCGGCCACCGGCGTACTGTCCCGGACGCCCACCGAACAGTTGGTCGCTGACCTGCATGCGGGGGCCGACGAACTGCTGAGGCGGGCCGACGTCGCCGATCTCGGCGTTGTCGGGTTCTGCTTCGGCGGCGGCATGGCCTGGAACCTGCTGCAGGCCGGCCCCGGCCAGGAGAAGCGACTGAAGGTGGCCGTGCCGTTCTACGGCCCGGCCCCCGCACAGCCGGACTTCACCGGGTCGAAGGCCGCCGTGCTCGCCATCTACGGCGCGCTGGACGCCCGGGTCGACGCGAGCCGGGACGCCATCGAGCAGGCGCTGGGGGATGCCGGCCTGCGCCACGAGATCGTCACCTACCCCGACGCCGACCACGCCTTCTACAACGACACCGGCCCTCGCTACAACGCCACCGCAGCGGCACAGGCCACCACGAAGATGTTCGACTGGCTGGACACTTACCTGGCCGGACAGACGCCGCCCAAGGAGGAGTCGGACCCGGGGGGAAATCCCGGAAGCGCATCGCCCCTGCCGGTGCACACGCACGACTCGGGCGCGGGCTGACGTCAGGGCGAGGCGAGCCTGGTCAACGACCGCGGGACCTCGCCGGCCGCCGCGCGGTCCAGCAGCCACAGCGTCCGGCTGCGACCCTGCGCACCGGCCGCCGGGATCTGCACCCAGCCGGCACCGGACAACGCCATGCGCACCGCAGGGGCCTTCTCCTTACCGGCCACCAACAGCCACACCTCGCGGGCGTTACGGATGGCGGGCATGGTCAGGCTGATCCGGATCGGCGGCGGCTTCGGGGCGCCGCGCACCGCCACCGCGGCCCGCTCCGTCTCGTGCAAGGCGGGGCGTTCCGGGAACAGCGAGGCGACGTGCCCATCCGGACCGACGCCGAGCAGCACCACGTCGAAGCTCGGCGCGACACCGTGATCCTCCGGGCGGGTGGCCGCGGACAGTGCCTTTGAGTAAGACTCCGCGGCAGCTTCCGGATCGTCGCCGTGCGGCCCGTCCGAGGACGGCATCGCGTGGATCCGCTCCGGGTCCAGCGGCACCTTGTCCAGCAGCGCCTCCCGGGCCTGCTTCTCGTTGCGGTCGGGGTCCGCGGCCGGCACGAATCGCTCGTCGCCCCACCACACGTCCAGCCGGCGCCAGTCGATGGCGTCCTTGGCCGGCATGTTGGCCAGCGCGGACAGCGTGGCGATGCCGATGCCGCCGCCGGTGACCACCACCGAGGCGCTGCCGGTCGCCGCTTGCGCGTCCACCAACCGGGTGACCAGCCGCGCGGCCACCGCCCCGGCCAACGTTTCGGGGTCACGGTGCACGATCACAGTGCTCATCCGGTGCTCTCCCGCAGCGTGGCCAGGCATTCGGCGTAGATGTCGTCGGCGTCGAGGCGACGCAGTTCCTCGTTCATCAACTCGGACAGTTCGCGACGCTTGAGCGCGATCGGCCGCTCGTCGTGGCCGGGAGAGGACAGCATGGCCAGCCGCCCGTCGGCCCGCCGCAGCGCCACCTCGCCCGCGTCGAAACTCAGCCGTACCTCGGTCAGGCCCGGCCCGTTGGATTCCGTGCGCTGCACCGGGATCCGCAGACGCCGGGCGAGCCACAGCGCGAGCAGTTCCGCACTGGCGTTGCCCGGTTCGGCGGCCACCGCGCCGGCGGTGGGACGGGCGTCCTGGCCGTCCAAAGCGGTGGCCAGCACGCTGCGCCACAACGTCAACCGGGTCCACGCCAGGTCGGTGTCGCCGTCGCGGTAGTGCCCGGCCCGCGCCTGCAATTGGCCGAGGGCGTCGGGCGCGGCGGCCAGGTCGGTGATCCGGCGCTGGCTGAGCCGGCCCAATGCATCGGCCGACGGGTCCGCCGGGCCCGCGGCCGGCCAGAACGTGACCACCGGGGTATCCGGGATCAGCAGCGGCAGCACCACCGACTCGGCGTGGCCGGCCAGGTCGCCCGCCAGGTCGAGAATCACCATCTCGCCGGGACCGCGCTCCCCGGAGCCGAACACCTCGGCGTCCAGTTGGGTACTGGGCTCACCGGGATGGCGGCGCACCACCAGGATCCGCGACGGGTGCTCGGCGGCGGTGCGGCAGGTGGCGTGCACGGCCGGACCACTGCCCATGCCCTCGGCAGCCACGATCAACGTCATCACGTGGCCCGCGGTCGGACCGCCCTGCGCGCGGCGGGCGGTGATCAGTGCCTTGTTGATTTCACCCGCCGAGGTGTCCGCCAAGGAGGTGCTCATCGGCACACCTCGTTCCTCGGTGCGCCGACGAGGCTCGGTCGCCCCGTGTTGATTGATGAGCTCGCAAGCTCACTCATGGCCGCCGCCAGCTGCGTCCGTCACGGGCCAGGATGTCGTCGCCGGACCGGGGCCCCCAAGTTCCGGACTCGTAATTCTCCGGCGGGCCCTGGGTCCGCCAGAACTCCTCGATCGGATCCAGCACCTTCCAGGACAGCTCGACCTCGCGGCTGTGCGGGAACAGCGGCGGCTCGCCGAGCAGCACGTCGAGGATGAGCCGCTCATAGGCCTCGGGGGAGGACTCGGCGAACGAGCCGCCGTAGGCGAAGTCCATGTTGACGTCGCGCACCTCCATCGAGGTGGCGGGCACCTTGGAGCCGAACCGAACGGTGACGCCCTCATCGGGTTGGATGCGGAACACCAACGCGTTCTGACCCAGCTCCTCCACCGCGGTGGCCTCGAACGGCAGATGTGGAACCCGGCTGAAGATCAATGCCACCTCGGTGACGCGGCGGCCCAGCCGCTTGCCGGTGCGCAGGTAGAACGGCACCCCGGCCCAGCGACGGGTGTCCAGTTCCAGCTTCACCGCGGCGTAGGTCTCGGTGTGCGAGTCGGCCGGAATGCCTTCCTCGTCGAGGTATCCGATGACCTTCTCCCCGCCCTGCCAGCCGGGGGAGTAGCGACCGCGCGCGGTGCTGGTGCCGAGATCGGCGGGTAGCCGGATCGCGGAGAGCACCTTCTCCTTCTCCGCGCGCAGGTCCTCGGCGGAGAAGGAAACCGGTTCCTCCATCGCGATCAGTGCCAGCAATTGCAGCAAGTGGTTCTGCAGCACGTCGCGCGCCGCGCCGATGCCGTCGTAGTACCCGGCTCGGTTGCCGATGCCGATGTCCTCGGCCATGGTGATCTGCACGTGGTCCACGAACGCCCGGTTCCAGATCGGTTCGAACAGCTGGTTGGCGAACCGAATGGCCAGGATGTTCTGGACGGTCTCCTTGCCCAGGTAGTGGTCGATGCGAAACACCGACTCGGGCGGGAACACATCCTCCAGCACTCGGTTGAGTTCTCGCGCCGTGCTCAGGTCGGAACCGAACGGCTTCTCCACCACAACCCGGCGCCAGGGCAGCGGCCCGCCCGGGGCGCACCCCACCGGCTCGGCCAGACCGTGCTTGCGCAACTGGCGGACCACGTCCGGGAAGAATCGCGGCGGGATCGACAGGTAGAACGCGTGGTTGCCCGCGGTGCCGCGGGTCTCATCGAGTTCGTTGACGGTCTTGGCCAATTGGGCGAAGGCGTCGTCATCGGAGAAGTCGCCGGGCACGAAGCGGAAACCCGCGGCCAGCTGCGTCCAGACCTCCTCGCGGAACCCGGTGCGGGCGTGCTCGCGCACCGCGTCGTGCACGATCTGCGCGAAGTCCTCGTTCGCCCAGTCCCGGCGGGCGTAGCCAACCAGGGAAAAACCCGGCGGCAGCAGTCCGCGGTTGGCCAGGTCGTAGATGGCCGGCATGACCTTTTTCTTGGCCAGGTCACCGGTGACCCCGAAGATCACCATGCCGCACGGCCCGGCCACTCGGGGCAACCGCTTGTCACGCGGATCCCGCAGCGGGTTGCTCATCGGGATACGGCTGCCAATACCTGTGTCAGGCCGCCCCGACGGTCCGTCAGATGTAGACGCACCGCGGGTCGGCCGCGCCCGGTGAGCGCATCCATGTCGCCCAGCGCCTGAGCCAGTTGCAACGTGCCCAGCGACCACGGTCGGCCCGGTACCGCCAGATCCTCGGTGACCGCGCCGGTCAACTGCAGGAACACTCCCTGCTGGGGGCCGCCCTTGTGGAACTGACCGGTGGAGTGCAGGAACCGCGGGCCCCACCCGAATGTCACCTGACGGTCCTTCAGGCGTCGGCCCAGAGCGGCCCGTAAGCCGGCCGCGCCGGCGTCCCCGATGCGATCCAGGTAGGCCATCACCGCCAGGTACCCGTTGGCGGACACCTGACCCAGCAGCGCGTCGAGCACCTCCGGCAGCGTGCGCGCCGAGCCCACCAGGGCCTCCTCGGCGTACACCTCGACGCGGCCGTCGGTCAGCAGTGGTTCGGGGACGGGCAACCCGTCCGGTCCGGCCTTTTCCAGCAGCCGCGCGGTGTTCTCTTTGGATTCGGTGACGTTCGGCTGGTCGAACGGATTGATGCCGAGCACCTTCCCGGCGAACGCGGTGGCGTACTCCCAGACCAGGAACTGCGCGCCCAGCGGACCGGTCACGGTCAATGCGGCACCCGGCGGTTCGCCGATGCCGGCCGCCAGCGCGTCGGACCCGGCGGTGGCCCAGCCCGGGGAGTCGGAGTCCTCCACGACCACCGGCAGCACGCCGGTGCCCTCCTTGCCGGTGGACTCGGCAATCAACTGCTCGGCCCAGTCACCGAACCCGACCAGACCCCGGTCGGCCTCCAGCACCACCAGCTTGTCGCGGCCCTTGCGGGCCGCCGCGCCCATCGCGGCACCGAGCAACAAGCCGGGGTTGTCCACCGAGTTGCCCAGTGAGGAACGCACCGCGTCGGCGTCGTGCAGGAGCTGCTCGACGTCGGCGCCGGCCAGCGCACTGGGCACCACACCGAACGCGGTCAGCGCGCTGTACCGCCCGCCCACGGTCTCGTCGGCGAGGAACACCGCGCGGTAGCCGGATTCGGCGGCGATCTTCTCCAGCGGCGAGCCCGGGTCGGTGACCACCACGAAGCGCTGCGCGATCTGAGCATCCGTCAGGCCCAGGTCGCGGAAGGCCTGTTCATACAGCCGACGATGGGTATCGGTCTCGATCGTGCCGCCGCTCTTGCTGGACACCACGACCAGCGTGCCCTCCAGGCGGTCACGCAGCGCGCGGCGCACCTGCGCCGGGTCGGTGGTGTCCAGCACGGTCAGGCCCACGCCGGCGCTGCGGGTGATCACCTCGGGTGCCAGCGAGGACCCGCCCATACCGGCCAGCACCACGTGGTACAGGCCCTCACCGGCCATCTCGCCGACCAGTTGACGTAGCCGGGGGAGCAGCGGACGAGACACCCCGGTCGCGTCCAGCCAACCGAGGCGGATCGAGGCCTCGGGCTGCGCCGCGTCGCCCCACAGCGTGGCGTCGGCCTCGGCCAGCCGAGCGCCCGCGCCATCGGCCACCGCGTCGGCCAACACTCCGGCCACGGCCGGGTGCAGGCGCTCATCGAGGACGGTGACCGTTACCCGACCCGCGCTGGCCTGTTGGCTCATTTGGCGGCCTCGCGCAGTTTCTCCATCTCGGCGCCGACCGAGCCCAGCAGGTTGTCCCACGCGGTGACGAACTTCTCCACGCCCTCGCGCTCCAAGAGGTCCACCACGTCGTCGTAGTCGATGCCCAGTTCGGCGAGCGCGTCGAGCGTGGCCCGGGCCTCGGCGTAGGTGCCGCGCACCGTGTCGTCCCCGGCGCCGCCGTGCTCGGCGACCGCGCGCAGGGTCGCCTCCGGCATGGTGTTCACCACGCCCGCGGTGACCAGGTCGTCGACGTAGAGGGTGTCGGAGTAGGCCGGGTCCTTGGTGCCGGTGGAGGCCCACAGCGGCCGCTGCACCTTCGCGCCGGCCGCGGCCAGCGCCTGCCAGCGGGGGGAGCCGAAGATCTCCTCGTACGCCTCGAAGGCCAGCCGGGCATTGGCCACCGCGGCCTTGCCGCGCACTGCCTTCGCCTCGTTGGTGCCCATCTTGTCCAGCCGCTTGTCCACCTCGGTGTCCACCCGGGAGACGAAGAACGAGGCGACCGAGCCAATGCCCGCGAGGGGCACTCCGGACCGCTGCGCGCGCTCCATGCCCTCCAGGAAAGCGTCCATCACCTGGCGGTAGCGCTGCAGGGAGAAGATCAGCGTGACGTTGACGCTGATGCCCTCGGACAGGCACTGCGCGATCGCGGGCAGGCCATCGACGGTGGCCGGAATCTTGATGAACAGGTTCGGTCGGTCGACCATCCACCACAGCGCGCGGGCCTCGGCGATGGTGGCCGCGGTGTCCGCGGCGAAGCGCGGGTCGACCTCGATGGACACCCGTCCGTCCACCCCGTCGCTGGCGTCATAGGCGCCGCGTAGCACGTCGCAGCCGTCCCGCACGTCGGCGGTCGCGATGGCGCGCATCGCCTCGTCCACGGTCACCCCGCGGGCGGCCAGGTCGGCGATCTGCGGGTCGTACAGGTCGGAGGAGGACACCGCGCTGTGGAAGATCGACGGGTTCGTGGTGACCCCCACCACGTACTGATCGCGCACCATCGCGGCCAGTCCACCGCCCTGCAGTCGGGCACGGGACAGGTCGTCCAACCAGATCGCCACTCCCGCGGCGCTGAGCTTGGCCAGCCGCTCGTTCGAAGCACTCATGTTCGTCCTCCTGCTCCTGCCGTCCCCGGCTGACGGACCATCAGTTACCGGTTGTGGAGCCCTTTTCCCCTCGGGTACGGGCCAGGCTCCGGTGCGCCGCGGCGACCACCGCGGCCGAGGTGATGCCGAATTGCTCGTAAAGCGTCTGGTAGGGCGCGGAGGCACCGAAGTGCTCGATACCGACGACCTCGCCGCCGTCACCGACCCACCGCCACCAGCCCTGGGCAATGCCCGCCTCGACCGCAACCCGGGCTCGCACCCGGTGCGGCAGCACGGTCTGCCGGTAGGCCTCATCCTGTGCCTGGAACCACTCCAGGCAGGGCATGGACACCACCCGGGTGGGCACGCCCTCGGCCTCCAACGCGGTGCGGGCCTCGACCGCCAACTGCACCTCGCTGCCGGTGCCGATCAGGATCAGCTCGGGCAGCCCGTTGGCCGCCTCCTGCAGCACGTACCCGCCGCGGGCGGCCCCGTCAGCGGGGGCGAAGCCGTCGGCACGGTCGAAGGTAGGCAGGTTCTGCCGGGTCAGTGCGAACGCGGTCGGCCCGTGCGGGTTCTCCAGGATCTGCCGCCAACAAACGACGGTTTCATTCGCGTCACCGGGGCGGACCACGTCCAGACCGGGGATGGCGCGCAGCGCCCACAGGTGCTCGATCGGCTGGTGGGTGGGGCCATCCTCACCCAGGCCGATGGAGTCGTGCGTCCACACGTGCACCACCGGCTGCTTCATCAGCGCACCGAGTCGCACCGCGCCGCGCATGTAGTCGGAGAAGATCAGGAAGGTGCCGCCGTAGGGCCGGAAGGTGCCGTCCAGCGCGATGCCGTTCATCGCCGCACCCATGGCGTGCTCACGCACGCCGAAGTGGATGTTGCGTCCCGCCGGGTCGGCGTTCTTCGCGGTGGAGGACAGCGGCAGGAACGAGGCCTCGCCCTCGATCATCGTGTTGTTGGACTCGGCCAGGTCCGCCGAGCCTCCCCACAGCTCGGGGACGGCCGCGGCGATGGCGTTCAGCACCTCGCCGGAGGCCTTGCGGGTGGCTATCGCCTTGCCGGCCGGGAACTCCGGCAGCTTGCCCGCCCATCCGTCGGGCAGCCGACGGGCGCGCATGCGGTCCAGTTCCGCGGCGCGTTCTTTATTGGCCGACTGCCAGGCGGCGTACTGGGTGTCCCATTCCGCGTGCAGGGCGCGGCCCCGGTCGACGACCTCACGGGCGTGCGCGAGCACCTGCTCGTCGACCGCGAAGCTCTGCGCCGGGTCGAAGCCGAGCACCTTCTTGGTGGCGGCCACCTCCTCCGCGCCCAGTGCTGCGCCGTGCGCCTTGCCGGTGTTCTGCGCGTGCGGCGCGGGCCAGCCGATGATCGACCGGACACCGATCATCGAGGGCCGCTCGCGGTGGTCCCGGGCGGCGACCAGCGCGGCGTACAGCGCGTCGACGTCGTTGGCGTCCTCGACCCGCTGGGTGTGCCAGCCGTAGGCGGCGTAGCGGGCCAACACGTCCTCGGTGAACGCGACGTCGGTGTTGCCCTCGATCGAAATGTGATTGTCGTCATAGAGCACGACCAAGTTGCCGAGCTTCTGCGTGCCGGCCAACGACGAGGCCTCGGAAGCGATGCCCTCCTCCATGTCACCGTCGGAGGCGAACACGTAGATCGTGTGATCGAACACGCTCTGCCCGAGCGGGGCCTCCGGGTCGAACAGGTAGCGGCTGCGTCGCGCGGCCATGGCCATGCCGACCGCGGTGGCCACGCCCTGACCCAACGGTCCGGTGGTGGTCTCCACACCCGCGGTGTGCCCGTGCTCCGGATGGCCGGGGGTGAGGCTGCCCCACTGCCGTAGATGGCTCAGGTCCTCGACGGTCAGGCCGTAACCGGACAGGTAGAGCTGGATGTACACGGTCAGGCTGGAGTGCCCACAGGACAGCACGAAGCGGTCCCGGCCCAGCCAGTCCGGGTCGGTCGGATCATGGCGCAGCAGCCGTTGGTAAGTGAG
Source organism: Sporichthyaceae bacterium (assembly GCA_036493475.1). Classification (NCBI taxonomy): domain Bacteria; kingdom Bacillati; phylum Actinomycetota; class Actinomycetes; order Sporichthyales; family Sporichthyaceae; species Sporichthyaceae bacterium. The sequence continues at coordinate 14,805 of DASXPS010000155.1, forward strand.
GTACGCGGCGGGCGCCAAGCTCATCGCGGTGCCGGGGTGGCCGTTGCCGGCCGCCTCCACGGCGTCCATGGCCAGGACTCGAATGGTGTCCACGGCGCGGGCGTCCAGGCCCGACCAGGCCGGTTCGAGCTTCGCGCTGTTCTTGGACGGGCTCATGGGTGCTGGGCGCCCCTCTCGCGACGATCGGTCGGAAATTGGATCCCTACCCCGAAACGGTGCTCGACCTGCTCGGGCGATGCGGAATCCAGCGACTTGACCCTATCCAGTGCTCGGTGACCGGACGGTTGCGCCGGCGGTACCCACGACCGGCGCACCGGGTAACGACGGCTACAGTTGGGCCCGCTCGCGCCGCGCGGCGTGCAGCCGCCCGATCCGCACAACCCACCGGCGAGGTACGTGTGACCACTGTCGATCTTCGCCCGGCCAATGGGGCGGCGATCGGAGGCGGACGCGGCATCGGCGCCACTGTGCGGGCCTACGTCGCGCTCACCAAGCCGCGCATCATCGAGCTGCTGCTGGTCACCACCGCGCCGGTGATGTTCCTGGCCGCCCGCGGGGTGCCCTCGCTGTGGCTGGTGCTGGCCACGCTGGTCGGCGGCACGCTGTCCGCGGGCAGCGCCAACGTGCTGAACTGCTACCTGGACCGCGACATCGACGCGGACATGCGCCGCACCCGGCGTCGGCCGCTGCCCATGCACGGGGTCACCCCGCGCGAGACGTTGGTGTTCGGGGTGGTGCTCGGCGCCGTCAGCACGTTGCTGCTTGGGTTGGCGGTGAACTGGCTGTCCGCGTTGCTGGCGCTGACCGCGAACCTGTTCTACGTGTTCGGCTACACGATGTGGCTGAAGCGACGGACGTCACAGAACATCGTGTGGGGCGGTGCGGCCGGCTGTTTCCCGCCGCTGATCGGCTGGACCGCGGTGACCGGCTCGGTGACCTGGACGCCGCTGGTGCTGTTCGGCGTGGTGTTCTTCTGGACTCCGCCGCACTTCTGGGCGCTGGCCATGCGCTACCGCGAGGACTACGCCGCGGCCAATGTGCCGATGCTGCCGGTGGTGGCCACGGAGCGCCGGGTCATCACCGAGATCACTCTCTACACCTGGGCGACGGTGATCGTCTCCCTGCTGCTGTGGCCGGTGGCGCACACCGGCCCGTTGTACCCGGTGGTGGCCGCGGTGCTCGGCGTCGGCATTCTCCTCGAGGCTCACCGCCTGCTGGGCCGGGTGCGGCGCGGGTTGAGCGGTGTGGACCTCGCCCCGATGCGGCTGTTCCACCTGTCGAACACCTATTTGGCGCTGCTGTTCCTGGTCATCGCCATCGACGCCTGCCTGTTCTAGGTCTAAGCCCCCGCCGCCGCCGTCCACCCGACACGCATCTTCGGGCCGTGTAGGCACGTATCGCGGGTCCTTGATGCGTTGCTGAGCGACCCGAAGTTGGCGTGTTGTGGGGCGTGAGAGCCCGCTGGCCGTGGCCGGGGCAGGTCAAGAGGCGTGGCGCAGCGACCGGCCGCCGAGCATGGCGGCCACATCGCGCTCGATGCGATCAGGATGGACGAAGACGTCTCGGGGGCCGTACCGCAGCAGCGGCACCTGGCCGACCAGCAGCCGGTTCTCGCGCACGTTGTCCGCTGCTCGTTGCTCCGCCGTGTGGTGGTAGGCACTGTCGTACTCCAGACCGAAGATTGGCTGGAAGTAGCCAAGATCCGGGATGCCCATGAGGACCCCCCGCTCGTCGTACAGACCTCCGTTCACCAGCGGGGGCTCGGGCAGGCCGGCGAGCACGATGACCATGCGCAGGCGAGTTTCCATCGGTGAGGCGGCCTCGAACCGGGCCAGGTCCGTGGCGAACCGCGCCTTGCGCACATGGGGCCAGTGCGGCCGTTCGTCTGCGTAGCGCATCAGCCCGGTCCAGGTCACGAGGCCGGCGTGGCCGAATGCATCGGCGAACACGACCGCCTCTACCAACTCCGAACGTGCCATCAGGCCGAAGCAGGTGCGCTCGGGCGAGGTGATCGGAATGTCGTGCCAGGCGTTGATGTCGATGGGGTCGAGAACCAGCGTGTGCGTGCGCAGTGAGCGACCACGTGCGGCCGTGCGGTCGCGAGGCACGCCGAGTTCGAGCGGCACCACTTGTCCGGGCGGCGGTTGCCACACGCCATACAGCCAGGCGGCGGTGTACCCGGTGACCACGGCGTCGGCAGGCGCCGCCAACCGCATCGCAGCCAGCCGCACCTCGCCGGTCAGCGGGACGGAGCAGTGGATGTAGACCTGCGGGAACAGCCTGATCCAGCAGCGTGACTGCAGCTGGCGTGAGGTCAAGCCCGCGGCGAGTGCAGTTCGCCGGTGGAAGGCACCGAGCAAGAGTTCCAGCGGGATACGGGGCGAGGGTGCCATGGCCGTACTTTTGGCGAACGCAATCCCATTCGCAGGCGTTCGCGCTGCCTGTGGACAAGGCTGAGCATCCGCGCTGGCGAGCCAAACACATCAACTTCGGGCCGCATAGGCACGCATCGCGACCGCTCCATAGGTCGCTGGGCGACCCGTAGATGGAGTGTTGCGGCTTGTCGCGCCGCTCCGCGCGATATCCCCGTCGCGTCCCGACACACGCATCTTCGGGTCGCGCAGGCACCTATCCGGGCAGCGCGATGCGTTGCTGGGCGACCCCAAGTTGCGTGTCCGGCGTTAGGTTCGGCGCCACGGTCGGTCGTTCGCGCGTCGCGAGGGCAAGGCGGGTGGTGGCCACGACCAGCAACCCAGCGCCGAGCATGTGGGCGGCGACGAGGGCCTCGGGGACGTTGGTGGCGTATTGAATCCAGCCGATGACGGCCTGGCCGGCTTGGACGGCGAGCAGCAGGGCGGCCGCGCGGCGGGCGGCGGGGGCGGCGTCGCAGACAGCCAGCGCCATGACGGTGGCCAGGGTCAGGGCAATCAGCAGGAACACCGCGGCGGCGTGCCATTCGCTGACGGTGTGCGTGTTCAGTCCGGTGCGCGGGGATTTGGCGTCACCGGCGTGCGGGCCGCTGCCGGTCACCACGGTGCCCAGATACAGCACCACCGCGGTTACCCCGGCGACCGCGAACGCCAAGCCGCGGGCCCGCGGCACCACGCGCGGCACGGCAGGCCCATCGCCCTCGGCCAGCCGCCCATACAGCACAGTCGCCCCGGCGACCAGCGCCATGGACAGCATCAGATGCAGCATCACGATCCACGGGTTGAGGGCGGTGAGCACGGTGATCCCGCCCAACACCGCCTGCGCCGGCACCCCGAGGAACAACGCCCAGGCCAATCGACGCACGTCGCGGCGCGCCGGTTGGGCCCGCCGGGCGACCACCAACGTGGCCAGTGCCACCGCGCCCACCACGTAGGTGATCAACCGGTTGGTGAACTCGATCTGTGAGTGCAGGCCGAGTTGGCCGGTGGGGGTGAACGAGTTGCCCGCGCAGCGCGGCCAGGTCGGGCAACCCAGGCCCGATCCGGTCAATCGCACCGCCCCACCGGTCACCACGATGGTGATGTTCACCACGATCGAGGCCAGCGCGAGCCGACGCAGCAAGGTCCCCGCCCGGTCGGTCATGAGGAAATCGTAAGCGGGCCGGTCATTCCCACCGGAACAGCCGGGCGGCCGCGGCGATCGAGACCGCCGCCCAGCCGACCAGCACGGCCACGTCGACCCACGGGATGCCCGCCGCGCCGGTCAACACGTCACGCAGGCCGCCGGACAGCGCCGCGGTCGGGGTGTACCGCAGCACGTGCCGCGCCCCGCCGAACTTCGACAACGGGATGATCACCCCGCCGCCGACGAGCAGCAGCAGGTACACCAGGTTGGCCGCGGCCAACGTCGCCTCGGCGCGCAACGTGCCGGCCATCAACAGGCCCAGGCCGCTGAACGCCGCGGTTCCGACCACCAACAACAACAGCACCACCACCGCGTTGCCGTGGGCCGACCAGCCCAGCGCGAACGCGACCCCGGCCAGCAACCCGACCTGCAGCAGTTCGACCACCAGGACGCACGCTGTCTTGCCGACCAACAGACCCCAGCGCGGCAGTGGCGAGACCGCCAATCGCTTGAGCACCCCGTAGCGCCGCTCGAAACCGGTGGCGATGGCCTGTCCGGTGAACGCGGTGGACATCACCGCGAGCGCGAGAATCCCCGGCGCCAGGAAGTCGATGCGCGAATCGGTGCCGACCTCGACCACGTCCACCTTGGCGAACAGCACGAGCAACAGCGCCGGGATGATCACCGTCAACAGCAACTGCTCGCCGTTGCGCAGCAGCATCCGCGTCTCCAGCGACGCCTGCGCGCGCACCATGCGCGCGACCGGCGCGGCACCGGGAGCGGGGGAGAGATCCATCATCGTTGGGCCGGGGTGGTGAGCTCGAAGAACACGTCCTCGAGACGACGCGACCCACCGGTGAGCTCGGCGGGCGAACCCGCGGCCACGCACCGGCCGCGGTCGATGATCGCCACCTGGTCCGCCAACCGCTCGGCTTCGTCCATCAAATGCGTGGCGAGCACGACGGTCACCCCCGCCGCACGCAGCTCCGCGATCAATCCCCAGGTGGCGTGCCGCGCGTGCGGATCGAGCCCCGCCGTCGGCTCGTCGAGGAACACCAGTTCGGGGCGGCCGACGATGGCCAGGCCGAGGGCGAGCAGCTGTTTCTGCCCGCCGGACAGCCGCCGGTAGGTGGTGCGCCCGGCGTCGCCCAGCCCGAGCCGGGTGATCAACGCATCGGGATCCAACGGATGCGCATGCAGCGACGCGACATGGTGCAGCATCTCCGGCGCATTCGCCCCGGAGTACACCCCGCCCTCCTGCAGCATCACGCCGAGGCGTGGCCGCAGGGCCGCACCATCGCGCACCGGGTCCAGCCCGAGCACCTGCACACTGCCCTCGTCCGCCCGGCGCAGGCCGCAACAGATCTCGATGGTGGTGGTCTTCCCGGCGCCGTTGGGACCCAGCAGCGCGGTCACCGCGCCCGCGGCCATCTGCAGGTCGAGGGAATCGACGACCGCGCGCCCGGCGTAGCGCCTGGTCAGACCCCGGACCTGGATGGCGGGGTCGATCGGCACAGCGGCAAGTCTAGGGAGACAGGAAGGCAGCGAACTGTTAGGTAAGGCTTGCCTAATTTGATGGACCGTGGTGTAGTTCTGGTTTTGGCCGATTTGGCGCCGGCCCGGAATTACGTCACACTGGTGTTGTGAAATACCATCCCGACGTGCTGGCGGCGACCCCGGTCGATGCCGGCGAACGTGGTACCCGCGACCGGGTTGCCCGCTCCATTCTGGAGAACGGCCCGTCCACCGCGGTGGCGTTGGCCGAGCGTCTGGAGCTCACCCCGGCCGCCGTGCGTCGCCACCTCGACGTGCTGCTCGCCGAGGGCCACATCATGCCCACCGTTCCCCGGTTGCGGGCGGCACAGCGCGGCCGGGGCCGACCGGCCCGCGCGTTCGGCATCACCGACCAGGGCCGCGAGTCGTTCTACCAGGCCTACGACGACCTGGCCGCCGGAGCGTTGCGCTTTCTCGCCGAGACGGCCGGCGATCAGGCGGTCACCGAGTTCGCCGAGCGCCGGGTGGCCGATCTGGAGGAGCGCTACCGCGGTCGCGTTTCCGGGTTACCCGAGCACGAACGCCCCGCCGCGTTGGCTGACGCCCTGTCCGCCGACGGTTATGCCGCAAGTGCCCGACCCGCCCCCGGCGGCCACGGCGAACAGCTTTGCCAGCACCACTGCCCGGTGGCCCACGTCGCCGAGCAGTTCCCACAGTTGTGCGAGGCCGAGACCGCGGCGTTCGCCCGACTGCTGGGCTCCCATGTCCAACGCCTCGCCACCATCGCCCGCGGCGACAGCGTATGCACCACGTACGTACCGGGAAGGACCTCAGTATGACCAGCACTGTTCCCACTGCTCTCGAGGGCATCGGCCGCTATGACTTCGGTTGGGCCGACGCCAACGATGTGGGTGCCACCGCCCGCCGAGGCCTGTCCGAGGACGTCGTCCGCAACATCTCCGCGCTGAAGAACGAGCCGGAGTGGATGCTGGAGCAGCGGCTGAAGGGCCTCAAGCTCTTCTACAAGAAGCCCATGCCCAACTGGGGCTCGGACCTGTCCGGCATCGACTTCGACAACATCAAGTACTTCGTGCGCTCCACGGAGAAGCAGGCCACTTCCTGGGACGAGCTGCCCGAGGACATCAAGAACACCTACGACCGCTTGGGTATCCCGGAGGCCGAGAAGCAACGGCTCGTCGCCGGCGTCGCCGCGCAGTACGAGTCCGAGGTCGTGTACCACCAGATCCGCGAGGACCTCGAGCAGCAGGGCGTCATCTTCAAAGACACCGACACCGGACTGCGCGAGCACCCGGAGATGTTTCAGGAGTACTTCGGCTCGGTGATCCCGGCCGGTGACAACAAGTTCTCCGCGCTGAACACCGCGGTGTGGTCCGGCGGATCGTTCATCTATGTGCCGAAGAACGTGCACGTCGAGATTCCGCTGCAGGCCTACTTCCGCATCAACACCGAGAACATGGGCCAGTTCGAGCGGACGCTGATCATCGTCGACGAGGGTGCATACGTGCACTACGTCGAGGGCTGCACCGCGCCGATCTACTCCTCGGACTCGCTGCACTCCGCCGTCGTGGAGATCATCGTCAAGCCGGGCGGACGCTGCCGGTACACGACCATCCAGAACTGGTCGAACAACGTCTACAACCTGGTCACCAAGCGCGCGCGCGCCGAGGCCGGCGCGACCATGGAGTGGGTCGACGGGAACATCGGGTCCAAGGTGACCATGAAGTACCCGGCGGTGTGGATGACCGGTGAGTACGCCCGCGGTGAGGTGCTTTCCATCGCGTTCGCCGGCGAGGGCCAGCACCAGGACGCCGGCGCCAAGATGGTGCACGCGGCCCCGCACACCTCCAGCTCGATCGTGTCCAAGTCGGTGGCTCGCGGCGGTGGCCGCACCTCCTACCGCGGTCTGGTCCGGGTGCAGCCGGGGGCGCACTCCTCGAAGTCCAACGTGCGCTGTGACGCGCTGCTGGTGGACGCCATCAGCCGCTCGGACACCTACCCCTACGTGGACGCCCGCGAGGACGACGTCGCGCTCGGCCACGAGGCCACCGTGTCCAAGGTCTCCGAGGATCAGCTGTTCTATCTGATGAGCCGTGGGATGTCCGAGGACGAAGCCATGGCGATGATCGTGCGTGGCTTCGTCGAACCCATCGCCCGCGAACTGCCGATGGAGTATGCGCTCGAGCTGAACCGGCTGATCGAGCTGCAGATGGAAGGAGCGGTCGGCTAGTGACGACCACTCACACGCCGAGGCTCGCCGAGGCGTCATCTTCCCATCTCCCGGTGCCCACGGGCCGCGAGGAAGAATGGCGATTCACGCCGATGCGGCGGTTGCGCGGCCTGCACAACGGCACCGCGGCGGCCGACGGCAAGGTTGTCGTCGACGCGGTCGCGCCGGAGGGCGTGAGCGTGCAGACGGTGGGCCGCGACGACCCACGCATCCGCATCACGCAGTACTCCGACCGGGTCGCACAAAACGCGTTCGACTTGTTCTCGGCGGCCACGGTGATCAGCGTGCCCTCCGAAGCGGTGGTCATCGAGCCCACCGTGGTCACCGTGCGTGGCGAGGGCGCGGAAGGCGCGGCCTACGGGCACACCGTGATCGACGTCGCCCCGTTCGCCTCGACCACCGTCGTGCTCGACCATCGGGGCTCGGCGACCTACGCCGCAAATGTCGAGGTGCATGTCGCTGACAGTGCGTCACTCACGTTGGTCAGCATCCAGGACTGGGCCGATGACGCCGTGCATCTGAGCCATCACCGCCTCGTGCTCGGCCGCGACGCCCGGGTGCGCACGGTCACGGTCACCTTTGGCGGGGATTTGGTGCGCCTGTTCCCGCAGGTGACCTACACCGCACCGGGTGGGGATGCCGAGCTGCTGGGGCTGTATTTCGCCGACGACGGTCAGCACCTCGAACACCGCAGCTACGTCGACCATGCGGTGCCGCGCTGCCGCAGCAACGTGGCCTACAAGGGCGCGTTGCAGGGCGCCCGCGCGCACACCGTGTGGGTCGGTGACGTGTTGATCCGCGCCGAGGCGGTCGGCACCGACACCTACGAACTCAACCGCAACCTGATCCTCTCCGACGGCGCCCGCGCCGATTCCGTGCCCAACCTGGAGATCCTCACCGGTGAGGTGGCCGGGGCCGGGCATGCCAGCGCCACGGGACGTTTCGACGACGAGCAGTTGTTCTACCTGCAGGCCCGGGGGATCCCGGCCGAGGAGGCTCGCCGGCTGGTCGTGCGGGGCTTCTTCGCCGAGATCATCGGCCGCATCGGCATCCCGATGATTCAGGCCCGACTGCTGAAAACCATCGAGCACGAACTGGAGACTCTCGCCTGATGAGCACGCTGGAGATCAAAGACCTGCACGTCTCGGTGGACACTGCCGACGGGGAGAAGCAGATCCTGCGTGGGGTGAATCTGACGATCCGCCCGGGTGAGACACACGCCGTGATGGGCCCCAACGGGTCGGGCAAGTCCACGCTGGCCTACAGCATCGCCGGGCACCCCAAGTACACGGTGACCTCCGGCAGCATCGCCCTGGACGGTGCCGACGTGCTGACGATGTCCGTCGACGAGCGCGCCCGCGCGGGCCTGTTCCTCGCCATGCAGTACCCGGTCGAGGTGCCCGGCGTCAGCGTGACGAACTTCCTACGCACCGCGAAGACCGCGATCGACGGCGAGGCCCCGAAGCTGCGCACCTGGGTCAAGGACGTCAAGGCCGCGATGAACCAGCTGCAGATGGACCCGGCCTTCGCCGAGCGCAACGTCAACGAGGGCTTCTCCGGTGGTGAGAAGAAGCGCCACGAGATGCTGCAGTTGGAGTTGCTCAACCCCAAGGTGGCGATCCTGGACGAGACCGATTCCGGGCTGGACATCGATGCCCTCAAGGTCGTGTCCGACGGCGTGAACCGCTTCCGGTCCGGCAGGGACAAGGGCGTGCTGCTGATCACCCACTACACCCGCATCCTGCGCTACATCGCGCCGGACTTCGTACACGTCTTCGTGGGCGGCCGGTTCGTCGAGGAGGGTGGCCCGGAGCTCGCCGAGCAGCTGGAGGCGGAGGGGTACGAGCGCTTCCTGACCGGAGCGACAGCATGAGCGGTAGCGAATGCGAAATGAGTGCCATGAGCGGTAGCGAGTGCGAAATGAGTGCCGCATGAACCTGCCCGGACTGCTCGATGTCGAGAAGATCCGCGCCGACTTCCCGATCCTCGAGCGCCGCCTGGCCGAGGGGCATCCGCTGATCTACCTGGACAGCGCGAACACCTCGCAGAAGCCGCAGTCGGTGCTGGACGCGATGCACGAGCACTACGCGGTGCACAACGCCAACGTCGCCCGCGCCGCGCACCAACTCGGCGAGGAGGCCACCGCCGCCTACGAGGGCGCCAGGGACAAAGTCGCCGCCTTCGTCAACGCGTACAGCCGGGAAGGCGTGATCTTCACGAAGAACGCTTCCGAGGCGCTGAACCTCGTTGCGAACGTGGTGCCGCTGGCGCCCGGCGACGAGGTCGTCATCACCGAGATGGAGCACCACTCGAACATCGTCCCGTGGCAGTTGCGCTGTGAGCGCGTCGGCGCGACGCTGCGCTGGTTCGGCATCACCGATTCCGGGCGCCTCGACCTGACCAATATCGACGAGTTGATCACCGAGCGCACCAAGGTGGTCTCGCTGACCTGGGTGTCGAACATGCTCGGCACCATCAACCCGGTCGCGCAGATCGTCGACCGGGCGCACGCGGTCGGTGCCTTGGTCTGCATCGACGCCTCCCAGGCCGTGCCGCAGTTCCCGGTCGACGTGACGGCGCTGGGCGCCGACTTCCTCGCGTTCACCGGGCACAAACTGTGCGGCCCCACGGGGATCGGCGTGCTGGTCGGTCGCCCGGAGCTCCTGGCGACGCTGCCGCCGTTCCTCGGCGGCGGCGAGATGATCGAGATCGTCCGGATGGAGCGCTCGACCTTCGCCGGCCCGCCGCACCGGTTCGAGGCGGGCACCCCGCCGATCGCCCAGGCGGTGGGTCTCGGTGCGGCCATCGACTACCTGTCCGCGATCGGCATGGACGCCGTCGCTGCGCACGAGCAGGCCATTACCGCCTACGCCCTCCAGGGCCTCAAATCCGTACCGGGGCTGCGCATTCTCGGTCCCGCCGAGATGGTCGACCGGGGCGGCGCGATCAGTTTTGAACTGGACGACCTGCACCCGCACGACATCGGCCAGGTCCTGGACTCCCGCGGCATCGCAGTGCGCGGTGGTCACCACTGCGCACGCCCCGCGCACGCCCGCTTCGGAGTGGTCGCCTCCACCCGCGCCTCGTTCTACCTGTACACCACCACCGCGGAGATCGACGCCCTGATCGAGGGCCTGCACGCGGTGAAGACCTTCTTCAGGGCGGCCTGATGGAGGTCAACGCGCTCTACCAGGAGATCATCCTGGACCACTACCGCCACCCGCACCACAAGGGTCTGCGTGAGCCGTTCCAGGCCGAGGTGCACCACGTGAACCCGACCTGCGGGGACGAGGTGACGCTGCGCGTGCACGTGGTGGACGACGTGGTGCAGGACGTCTCCTACGATGCGTTGGGCTGCTCGATCAGTCAGGCGTCCACCTCGGTGCTCGCCGATTTGCTGATCGGCAAGAAGATCGACGATGCGATGGCCGTCCATCAGGAGTTCCTCACCCTGATGCAATCCAAGGGCCACGGCGAACCCGACGAGGACGTGTTGGAGGACGCGGTCGCGTTCCAGGGCGTGAGCAAGTACCCGTCCCGGATCAAGTGCGCGTTGCTCGGCTGGATGGCTTGGAAGGATGCGGTCACCCGGGCCGCGGAAGGAGCGACGACATGACGACGACCGTCACCGAAGACGACCTGACCGAGGCGATGCGCGACGTGGTCGACCCCGAACTCGGCATCAACGTAGTGGACCTCGGCCTGGTCTACGCGGTGTCCGTGGACGAGGCGAACATCGCCACCATCGACATGACGCTGACCTCGGCGGCCTGCCCGCTCACCGACGTCATCGAGGACCAGACTCGCCAAGCAATGGAGGGCCTGGTCGCCGACTTCCGGATCAACTGGGTCTGGATGCCGCCGTGGGGGCCGGACAAGATCACCGATGACGGGCGCGAGCAGTTGCGCGCCCTCGGCTTCAACGTCTGAGCCTTGCCCGAGGGGCCGTCGACCACCCGCTCGGTCGATGTCGACGCCGAGCGGGTTTCCCGCTGGTTGGAGAACTTCGCCCAGCGCAATGGCGCTCCGATCGCGCTGACCGCCACCGCCACGGGCGCCCGTGCGGTCGCCGACAACGGAACCATCGCGGACCTCGTGCTGCCGTTCGCCGGTAGCTGGACCCCGCCGGAGGGTCCGCCGGGTCCGCGCACCGGTCCGGCCCGGATTCTGCTGACCAAGGCGCTCGGCCGGCACGCCCTGGAACCGCGCACCGTGGGCGTGCTGCTGGTCCGCCTCGGCGGCCAGGCCGCCGGGGTGTTCGTCGGCGCCGAATTGGAGACCTCCAAGGTCGACCACCGACTGGTGCAGGGCCGCACCGCCGCGGGCGGGCGCTCGCAGCAACGTTTCGCCCGGCGCCGGGCGAATCAGGCCGACGCCGCCCGCGCGGACGCCGCCGACCTCGCGGTGCGCGTACTGCTGGCGAACGTCGAGCGACTGGACGCGCTGGTACTCGGTGGTGAACGCACGTCGGTGGAGAAGGTACTGGCCGACCCGCGGCTGGCGCCACTGCGTTCGGTGGCCACCGAACCGCGGTTCCTCACCGTGCCGGATCCCCGGCTGGCCGTGTTGCACTCCACTCCATTGATGTTCCGGTCAGTCCGGATCCACCTCATTGACCCGGACTGACCGAACGTCAGGTTCCTTGCTCAGCTGAGTTCCCACGTCACGTTGGTGGTCAACGTGACGTCCTGGCTGCCCGGCGAGACCGGCACCGCGCTGCCCATGCTGGTCCGGGCCATGGGGTACACGACGCCGCCACCATCAGTGCTCGAGTTCTCCGTGATCACGCTGACCTTGCCGAGGCTGCGCCCGGCCAGGCTCGCGTACTGCTCGGCCTTGGACTTCGCATCGGCGAAAGCCGCCTCGCGGGCCTGCTCGAGCAACTTGCTCTGGTCGTCGACGGCGAAGGAGACCCCGTTGATCCGCGTCGCGTCGCCGCCGGCCGCGGCCGCGTCGGAGATCGTGGCGCCCGCGTCGGAAAGGTCGCGGATGCTCACCGCCAGCGTCTCGTACACGTCGTACCCGTTCGGGCCGTTCTCCTCGACCGGACCGACGTAGCCGGGCGAGGACACCGGTTTGTCCGCCGGCATCGGCGCCACCGCGACACCGGGAGAGGCGACTGCGTCATCGGGGGCCACCGCCGGCGACGCGGTGTTCATCGCCGTCGGTGCGTCGGCCGAGGGGGCGGGCTCGGCGGGCGACGCGGACATCGGGGTCGCCACCGCCTGGATCGGCCCGTAGTGCTGGTTGATCGACAACTGCGACGTCTGGATGTCCGCGTCCTTCACGCCGTGCTTGCCCAGCACCTCGGAGATCCGCGCGATGTCCGCGTTGGCGTCGTTCAGGGCGGCGTTGAGGTCGCGGCTCGTGCGCTGCACGCCGAGGTCCACGTGCATGACGTCCGGGGTGGCGCTGACCCGGCCCGTCCCGGACACGCTCACGGTGTTGGCGGTCTGCTGCATCTGGTCCGCGCTGGCGGTGCCGGTGCCGGACAGCATCGAAGCGGCGATCGCGGCGACCAGCAGGGTCACGGAGGCGGCGGTCCACCGGGCGCGACGGGTGAACGGAATTCGGCTCATGCGGCAAGGACGCAGGACCGGGTCAAAACGTTCGCCGAGTTCGGATCAGGAACGCGACAGCGTCTCGTAGGGCACCACCGTGCCCTTGTCGATCACCAACACCCGGTCGCAGTCGTTCTCCCGCAACTGCTGGAACTGTTCGGTGATCAGCACCGAGACCCGGCGATCCAGACAGATCCGCTGCAACGCGTGATAGACCCGGTCCACCATCACCGGGGCCAGACCCTGCGACGGCTCCTCGACCAGGATCAGGTCCGGGCGGGGCATCAACGCCCGCCCGATGGCCACCATCTGCTGCTCACCACCGGACAGCGTGCCCGCGAGCTGATCCTCGCGCTCGCCGAGCACCGGGAAGTACTCGTAGACCTCCGCGCACCGTTCGGCCAGCCGGCTGGTCGGCACGTGCGAGGCGCCCGCGTGCAGGTTCTCCTTCACGCTGAGCGTGGGGAACACCCGTCGACCCTCGGGGGAGAAACTGATACCGGCCTTGGTGCGCTTGTGCGCGGGCCACTTGTTGATCCTCACCTCGTCCAGTCGCAGCTCGCCGCCGAGCACCTGCACCGTGCCCATGATCGCCTTGAGCAGGGTGGACTTTCCCGCACCGTTCCCGCCGCAGAGGATCACGATCTCCGCAGGCCAGATCTCGAAGTTGACGTCGAACAGCACCGCCACGCCGTCGTAGCCGGCGCGCAGGTCGTGCACGGCGAGTTTGGGGATCTCCACCCTGCGACGCCGCTCAGACACCGGCCCTGGTCCCTCGCTCGTCGGCCATCCGCTTCCGCCACGGGATCGGGGAACTGCTGGCGCCGGCCCCGAGGTAGTGCGTTTGCACGTCGGCGTTCGCGGCCACCGCAAGCGGTTCGCCGTGCGCCAGCGTTTGGCCCTCAGCCAGCACATACACCGCGTCGCAGCCCTCCAGCACGGCCTTCACGTAGTGCTCGACGAGCAACACCGTCAAGCCCAGGTCGGCCTGCAGTTGGCGCACCAGACCGATCAGTGCGCCGGAGGAGGCCGGATCCAGGCCCGAGGTCGGCTCGTCCAGCAGCAGGATCTGCGGCCCGGACATCAGCGCCCGACCCAGTTCGGTACGCCGCCGGGCGGAGAACTCCAACTCGCCGACCCGCTCGTCCCAGTACCGGTCGATGTTCAGCAGCTGCGCGATTGCCCAGGCGGCCTGCTCGGCCTCGCGGACTCCCCGCCACACTCGTGGGTCGCCGAGCACGAACTGCCCGAGATTGCCGGAGATGCGCAGCCCGGCACCGGCCAACAGGTTGTCGCACACGCCGAGTTCGGCGATGGTCCGTTGGCTCTGGAAGGTGCGCGTCATGCCCAGCGCGGCACGGTGCCAGGGGCGTCGTCCGGTGACGTCCTCGCCGAATACCCGCACCGTGCCGCGGTCCGGGCGTTGCAAGCCGGAGATCACGTCGAACAGCGTGGTCTTGCCCGCGCCGTTGGGGCCGATGAGCCCGGTGAACGAACCGGTCGGTACCTCGATCTGTGCTCCCTGCAGAGCCCTGACCCCGCCGAAGAAGACCCAGACGTCCTCCGCGGACAGCGCGATCGGCTCGACACGGCGGGTGGGGAACCATTCCTCGAGGGTGTCCAGCGCCTGCCCGCGCACGGCCGGGCTCACGCCACCGAACTCGGCAAGGTCTCCGATGCCGTCACCGCGGCTGAGCACCGAGGCCGAGGTCGTCAGCGTCGCGGGCCGGGCAGCGCGCCGGGTGGCCGCGGGGCCGAACCGCAGGCGCCGGTAGACGTCCTGCAAGCGCCCGCCCACACCGCGGGCGCCGCACAGCACGCCCGCCAACAGCGAGACGCCCGCCAGCCCCTGGTAGTCCACGTGCAGCCGCTCCAGTAGGAACGGCACGCCCTGGAACAACAGCGCGACGCCGACCACCGCGGTCATTGAGTCGAACCCGCCGAGGATCGCGACCGAGAGCCACAGCAGGGATTTGGTGGCCTCGTAGTTGACCGTGGTGGGGGCGCTGACGAACAGCATCGCGGCGAGGATCCCGGACAGCCCGGACAGCGCGCCGCAGACGCCGAAGCCCAACGCCTTGGCCCGCCACGGCGAGATACCCACCGCGGCCGCAGCCTGCTGGTCGGCGCCGGACAGCAACATCGCCCGGCCGTAGGGGGAGTAGCGCAGCCGTTGCAGGAACGCCAACACCAGTGCGAGCACGACCAGCAGGAACAGATAGAACTGCCGGTCGTGGCCCTCCATGTGGTGCCCGAAAAACACCGGTCGCGGATTGTCCAACGCGGTGTCACCACCGGTCAGGTGGTACTGGGTGAACATGATCCGCTCGACCATGATCTGCACGCCGAGGGTGAACACCATGACGTAGACGCCGGAGAACCGCACGCTCAACACCGAGACGGCGAGCATGATCCCGGCGCCGATGGCGATCGAGGTGAGCACCGCCAACCACAGCGGTTTGCCCCAGCCGGGGTTGTCCCGATAAACGTACGAGGACAGGTACAGCGAGGTGGCATAGACCCCCGCCGAGGCCAGGTTCACCTCCCGGCACCATCCGGTCATCACCATGATGCCCAGCACCACCACCGCGACGACCATGCCGGCGGAGATGGTGAACACCCAGTAGTCGCGCACCAGCCAGATCCAGGTCAGTGCGACGACCGCGAGCAGGATGTTCAGTGGCCGGCGCAGCAGGGACAGCAGCGGACGGGCCTTGCTCTGAGGCACCGTCACAGAACCTCGACCTCCAGCCGATGCCCGGTGCGGCGCAGCTTGGCCACCAGCAGCGCGGTGATCACCATCACCACGAAGATGGCGCTTTCCTTGGTGCCCGGCCCGATGTCGCCCAGTGCCGAGGTGGTGCAGAACGTCTCGGTGAGGCTGAGCACGCACGCCCCTACCAGGGCGAGTATGGGACTGCGGAAGCCACCGACGACGGCCACCGTCAGGGCGCGGAAGAAGACGAGCAAGATCGAGGAGATGTCGGTACCGGCGATGGGTGCCAGCAGCGCTCCGGCCAGGCAGGACATGGCGCCGGCCGCCGCGTAGGCACCGACCCCGATGCGGAACAGCCGGATGCCCGACCAGCGCGCGGCCTCCACGTCGTCGGAGATGGCGCGCACGTTGATCCCGGCCCGGGTGCCGTTGAGCCACAGCGCCAGCAGGATCACCAGGGCCACCGTGATGCCCAGGCTCACGATGCGGTGGATGGTCACGTTGTAGGACCAGATGCGCACCGCGGAGTTGCCGAACGGGCTGGGGCTGATCGCTACATCCGGGCGCACCGGGGCCAGTCGGGTGGCGCACGCGACCAGGAGCAGCATCACGGCCAACGAGATGATCGACAGCGTGATGCGCGGCAGGAACGCAATTCGCCGGTTCATCACCAGCAGTCCGTAGAGGCCGCCGACGGCGGCGCCGACGCAGGTCAGCATGATCAGACAGGCGATGCCGTTCCAGTGGTGTTCGGCGGTGTAGTGGTAGTAGCCGTAGGCGCCGATGACCGCGATGCCGTAGTGGACGAAGCCGATGGTGCGACTGATCTTGAAGGTCAGCACCACGGCCACCGCCAGCACGCTGTAGATGCCCGCGTTCGCGATGCCCACGATGAAGCTCGGTCCGAACAGCGACGGCTCCGGATGGAAACCGAGCATGTGGCGACCTCACCGATCTCGTTCGGGCCCAGGGTAGAGGCAGCCTGCGCGCCTGACATCTACCGGATCGTCGTTTTTGTCCGGCCCTATGTGGGCTCGTAAGCTGCGGGTGTGGGTCGTGCATGATCACCGTTTCCGACGTCGAACTCCGGGTGGGCGCACGGCTGTTGTTGGGAGCCTGTTCGTTCCGCGTCGGCAAGGGCGATCGCATCGGTCTGGTCGGCCGCAACGGGGCGGGCAAGACCACGCTGACCCGGGTGCTGGCCGGGGAGGGGCTCCCGGCCGGCGGTCGGGTGACCCGCAGTGGCGAGGTCGGCTACCTGCCGCAGGACCCGCGAACCTCCGACCCGGAGCTCAGTGCTTCCGACCGGATTCTTTCGGTGCGGGGGCTGGACGAGATCGTCCGTCAGATGCGCGAGGCCGAGGGCCGCATGGCCAGCGCGGACCCGGCGACGCACGACGCTGCGATGCGTCGCTACGCCCGCCTGGACGCCGAGTTTCTGTCCCGTGGCGGCTATGCGGCCGAGTCGGAAGCGGCCTCGATCTCGGCCAGCCTCGGGCTGGCAGAACGGGTGTTGAATCAGTCGCTGGGCACGCTGTCCGGTGGGCAGCGCCGCCGGGTGGAATTGGCGCGGATACTGTTCAGCGGCGCGGAAACGCTCCTGCTCGACGAGCCCACCAACCACCTCGACGCGGACTCCATCGTGTGGTTGCGCGAGTACCTGCGGTCCTTCGCGGGTGGGTTCGTGGTGATCAGTCACGACGTGTCACTCGTCGAGCACTGCGTGAACAAGGTGTTCCATCTGGACGCCAATCGGTCCGAGCTCGACGTCTACAACGTCGGGTGGAAGGCGTACCTGCAACAGCGCGAGGCTGACGAGCGTCGCCGCAAGCGGGAACGGGCGAACGCGGAGAAGAAGGCGGCGGCATTGACCGCGCAGGCCAACTCCATGCGCGCCAAGGCGACCAAGGCGGTGGCCGCACAGAACATGCTGCGGCGCGCGGAGAGCCTGGTGTCCGGGCTGGAAGGGCAGCGCCAGACGGACAAGGTCGCCAAACTGCGCTTCCCGGATCCCGCACCCTGCGGCAAGACCCCGCTGACGGCGACCGGATTGAGCAAGTCCTACGGCAGCCTCGAGGTGTTCACCGATGTGGACCTCGCGGTGGACCGCGGCTCCCGGGTGGTCATCCTCGGCCTCAACGGCGCCGGCAAGACCACGCTGCTGCGCATCCTGTCCGGCATCGAGGCGCCGGACACCGGCGAGGTGGTGGCGGGCCACGGCCTGCGGATGGGTTACTACGCGCAGGAGCACGAGACGCTGGACCGCGAGCGCACGGTGCTGGAGAACATGGCCACGGCCGCGCCCGACATGCCCGAGGTGGAGCAGCGCAAGATCCTCGGCTCGTTCCTGTTCACCGGCGACGACGCCGACAAACCGGTCTCCGTGTTGTCCGGCGGGGAGAAGACGCGACTGGCGTTGGCCACCCTGGTGGTCAGCAGCGCCAACGTGTTGCTGCTCGACGAGCCCACCAACAACCTGGACCCGGCCAGCCGCGCGGAGATCCTCGCTGCGTTGCGCCGGTACGCGGGCGCGGTGGTGCTGGTGACCCACGACGAGGGCGCGGTGGACGCGCTGGCACCGGAGCGGCTGATCCTGCTGCCCGACGGCGTTGAGGACCTGTGGGGCGAGGAGTACGCGGACCTGGTGGCACTGGCCTGACGGCGCGAACCATGACATCCGTGATCAAGGTCCGTGCGAGCTGTCACGAGTTTTTCCAACCGCCTGCGGGCGGGTGGTTTCTGTACTGATCATGAAGGCCTCGGGGGAACGGCGATGTCTGCATGACGAGATGCCGCACGACGGTGTGGCTGTGATCTGGAGGAAGCACGTGGCCGAAACCCTTAGGAAGGGCAGCCGGGTCACCGGTTCTGCGCGGGAGCGTCTCGCTGCCGACCTGAAGAAGAAGTACGGGCAGGGCCGGAGCATCCGCGCCCTGGCCGACGAGACCGGACGTTCCTACGGGTTCGTCCACCGCATGCTGTCGGAGTCCGGGGTTACCCTCCGGGGCCGTGGCGGTGCGACCCGCGGCAAGATCAAGGTCTGATCGGACCCGCAAACTGACGGAACGGCCGGCGCTCTCGGGCGCCGGCCGTTCCTGCATTTAGGGTGCGCACATGGGTGCTGTCATCGAACAAGCCGGGGAAGTGCGCAACGACGTCCTGGCCGCCGGGCATGTGCGGTTGTTCGTCGAGGGTTCATTGGCCACCGTGGTGCTGGACCTGCCCGAGCGGCGCAATGCGATGACCCCGTCCCGGTGGGCGGCGTTGGCCGCCGTGCCTGACCTGCTGTCCGACGATGTCGTCGTGGTGCTGGTGCGCGGCGAGGGCGCCACCTTCTGCGCCGGCCTGGACCTGCGCATGGCGAGCACCGAGGGCGTGCCCGGCGAGCAGTCGATCGCCGACGTCGCCGCGCTGGGCGGCGCGGGCATCCGGGACTGGATCGAGGTGCAGTCGCGGGCGCACACCTGGCTGGGCGACCCGCGCTGGGTCAGCGTGGCCGCGATCCAGGGTGCCGCCGTCGGTGCGGGGTTCCAGCTCGCGTTGGCCGCCGACGTCCGGGTGATCGCCACCGACGCCCGCTTCTGCATGAAGGAGGCATCCCTCGGCCTGGTGCCCGACGTCACGGGCACCGCGACCCTGTACCGCGCCGTCGGCTACGGACGGGCCCTGGAGTTGTCCGCCTCGGCCCGCTGGGTGGATGCCGCCGAGGCGATGTCCATGGGCCTGGCAGTGCGCATGGTGGCCCCGGAGGAGCTGGCCACCGCCGCGGCCGAGGTGTGCGCAAGCTTCACGGCCAACCCGCCCGCTGCGGTGCGCGCGGTCAAGCAGCTGATGCTCGGCGCCGCCGGACGCAGCCAGGCCGAGCAGGCCGCGGCCGAGCGGTCCACCCAGGTTCCGTTGCTGCAGGCGATGGCGGCCCGCATTCGCTGACCGCCGCGGGAAGGCGAATTTCCCGACTTCATGGCCTCGGTGCCGTCCTGACCCGCATGGCGGCTCTACCCCAGCTCGTCGGATTTCGCACGGTCGGTTCGACCCATTAGGGAACCCGACCATCGGCCGAACGATTGATTTCGGGTTTGAGCCGGTCCGGGAGCGTCGCCGTTGCGTCTTAAATGCCACGACCGGCCGGGGAGGCCGGCGTGAGCCCTGGGGGACCGATGTCCGAGTACGACCGTGATCACGGATCGGACTTCAGAAGTGAGGACACCGAGACCCCCGATCCGTCCTGGAGCCGTTCCCGGCTGTCCGAGGAGACCGACGCCTCCCGTGAGCTGCGGGCCGCTCGGCTGGTGTTCTCCGGCGTGCGGGACGCCGAGCGCGTCGCCGCGGTGATCTACGGCTCGATCTTTCGCCGGATCAAGGTGCACGTGATCGGCCTGGAGAACGACCTGCACTGGGTCTCCGCGGTGGAGGCCATGTGGGGCGCCGGCCTGGTAGTGGTCCTCGAGGACATCTTGCCCACCGAGTTCGACAACGCCGCACACTCCGGGTTGCCCAGCGAGGTGGAGATCCGCTCGGTGAACCTGGTGGTGCTGGTCGGCCGGTACGAGAACGACCCCGACGCGCTTGCGCTGGCCACGCGCTGCGGCACCCCGGCCGTCCCGCTGCGGGCACTCGTCCAGTCCTGACAACCGGAATTCCCGGGTGGCTTTGAGAAACATTCGCCTCCATTCGCGCGATATCTCCCCGTGGAGGCCACGGATAGATACGGCGCGTGGGCGCCGGGCGATCGTCTTGCCTACCTCGCGGTGCCGAATCCGGCACGCGACCCGGAGGCGTACGCGACGCTCGAGGCGAGCCTGCTCGAGCTGGGGCTGATCCGTGTCCCGCTCGGCGCGGCGGTGGCCGCGGCCGCCCGCGCGCTGAGGGATCTCGGGATGACGCTGACCAACCCCTGGGTTCTCACCGCAGCCGTGCCGCAGGGCCGCGCCGGGCGCTCCTGCGACGCCGCGGCGTTGTCCGCAGCTGAGCATGTGGTGCTGCTCGACGGGTGGGCCGAGGTGCCGGGCGTGTGCGACGCGGCGGTGCTGCAGGTGGCCACTCGGGGTGTGGCGTGCAGCACCGCGGACGAGCTCACAGCCCGCGCAGCATCCCGCCGTCGACCGGCAGCATGATCCCGGTCAGGTAGGACGCCGCCGGGCTGAGCAGGAACGCGGCCACCCGGCCGAACTCCTCCGGTTCGCCGTAGCGACCCAGCGGAATCGATGCGTTGTTGCGTGCCCGCGAGGCCTCCGCATCGCCGGAGGAGGCGTCCAACTGCTTCATCCGGTCGGTGGCGATCCGGCCCGGCATCAGACCGTTGACCCGGATACCGGCCGGCCCCAGTTCGTCGGCCAGCGCCTTCGCGGCCATGGCCAGACCGGGCCGAAGCCCGTTGGACAGCGTCAGGTTCGGGATCGGTTGACGAACCGAGGTGGACAGCACGAACGCGATCGAGCCGCCGGCCTCCAGGCCGCGCGCCACCGCGCGGGCGATGCGCAGGGTGCCGAGGAACACCGTGTCGAACGCGGCCCGCCACTGCTCGTCGGTGGTGTCCAGCACCGTGCCCGGCGGCGGACCGCCGACGCTGAGCAGCGCGCCGTCCAGGCGCCCGAAACGGGCATGCGCCGCCGCGATCACCCGCTCGGCCGCGGCCGGGTCGCCGAGATCCTCGGCCAGCCCGATGGCCCGTTCGCCCAGACCGGCCGCCGCCGTACTGACCGGGTCCTCCTGTCGGGCCACCAGCACCACCCGGGCGCCCTCGCCGATCAAGGCCGTGGCCGCGGCCAGGCCGAGGCCCTTGCTCGCGCCGGTAACCAGGTAGACACGTCCATCCAGACCGAGATCCATGCCGCCATCTTTCTCCGAGGGGTGCACGCATCGCGCATAGGGTCGGTCGACGTGACCGTTTCGTCGACCGTGGCCTCACTCGCCCCATGGTTCGCCGCTGCCGAGCTCATTCATGATCTGCGCGAGTTCTGTCATACCCGGGGGGTCACTTTGGTCCCCGAGAAGGCCCCGAATCTGACGCCTCGCGTATGACAGTGCCCGCTGCGCTCATGAATGAGCGGGGCGCGGGGCGCCCTCAGGCCGGGGCGAGGTCGCCCGGCCGCGGCGCCGTGGGTCGCCGCCGCAGGTCGGCCGCCTCCCGGCGGACCAACAGCAGGAAGCCGATCGGCGCGATGCCCGCGAACACGAACCACTGCGAGGCGTAGGCGAGGTGCAGCATCTCGGTGTCCGAGCCCGGCAGCGACGCCGGGTCGGGGGAGGACAGACCGTCCACCACCGGGGCGGGTGGGTTCTGGGTGCGCAGTTGCACGTAGCCGCCGTACACCGGGTACGGCAACGTGGGGGAGATACGCGGCACGTCGATCTTGACCACCTGGCCGGCGGGCACGTCCGCGGCGTCGCGCGGCCCACGTCGGGTCTGCGTCTCGCTGGGCCGCAGCAGGCCGCCGACCTGCACCTGGCCGGTCGGGCTCGGCGGCAGCGACGGCGCGCCGCCCGCATCGGGCACGCCCACCCAGCCGCGGTCCACCAGGACGGCCGGCCCGGCCGCGGTGACCAACGGCGAGAGCACGTGAAAGCCCGGCGCACCCTGCCGGGAGTGGTTGCGCACCAACAGCGTGTGCTCGACGTCGTAGTGGCCGGTGGCGGTCACCGCACGCCACTGTTCGGCGCCGGGCACCGTGCCCCCGACGTTCATCAGGGTGGCCGCGTCCACCACGGGCGCGCGCGAGTTGGTGCGGATCTGGTCGTTGTGCCGTTGGGCGTGGTGCAAGCGGTGCAATTGCCAGAACGCCAGCTCGGTACACCCCGGTATGGCCAGGACTGCGACCACCAGCAGCGACAGCCAGCGCGCAGTGAACAGGAACCGGTACACGGCGGCCACGGTACGCGGCTCTTTTTTCAGGATTTTCTTGGAGTTGTGCTGCGAGGGCTGGCGTATCGCGGCCCTCTCGAATGCATGTCAGGATTGAACATCATGCCGCAGATGCGGCTCGAACTCGGAAATCCGGACGCCGTTTTCGCAGGTCAGCGTGCGGAACGACATTTCCGACAGGCCCTGCGCCACGTACCCTGGCCAGTGACGCACCGTCTATGTTCCCGGCGTGACGAGGAGGTGGTCCTTGGTGTTGCTCGACACCTTCGGGCGGCAAGCCACGGACCTGCGTGTTTCCCTGACCGACCGGTGCAATCTGCGGTGTTCGTACTGCATGCCGGCCGAGGGACTGGACTGGATGCCGAACGCCGATCTGCTCAGCGAGGACGAGCTGATCCGGCTGATCGGCATCGCCGTGGAGCGGCTGGGCGTCAACGAGGTTCGCTTCACCGGCGGCGAGCCGCTGATCCGCCGCGGGCTGCTGAACATCGTGAAGCGCGCCGCGGAACTCAACCCGCGCCCCCAGCTGTCGGTGACCACCAACGGCATCGGCCTGGACAAGCTGGCCGGGCCGCTCGCCGAGTGCGGCCTGGACCGGGTCAACGTCTCGCTGGACACCGTGGACCGGGAGGTGTTCAAGACCATCACCCGCCGCGACCGGTTCGACGACGTCGTGGCCGGCTTGGCCGCCGCGGATGCCGCCGGGCTGCGACCGGTGAAGGTGAACGCGGTGCTGCTGCGCGGCAGCAACGACAGCAACCCGGAAGACCTGCTGGCCTGGTGCCTGGAGCGCGGCTACCAGTTGCGGTTCATCGAGCAGATGCCGCTGGATGCTCAGCACGGCTGGAACCGCGACCAGATGATCACCGCCGACGAGATCCTGGAGAAGCTCTCGTCGAAGTTCGACCTCAGCCCGGAGCCCAGCTCGATCCGCGGATCCGCCCCCGCCGAGCGGTGGTACGTGGACGGCGGCCCGGACACGGTCGGCATCATCGCCAGCGTCACCCGGCCGTTCTGCGGGGACTGCGACCGGGTGCGACTGACCGCGGACGGTCAGGTGCGCAACTGCCTGTTCGCGCGCGAGGAGTCCGACCTGAAGATCGCCATGCGGGCCGGCGCCACGGACGCCGAACTCGCGGTGCGCTGGCAGGTCGCGATACGGGGCAAGAAGGCCGGGCACGGGATCGACGACCCGACGTTCCTGCAGCCCGACCGGCCCATGTCCGCCATTGGCGGCTGACCGCTGAACTACCGCCGCCACCGGCGGCCAATTGGTCTACCCGGCCACGCTCCGGTTCAAACCCGTTCGCAAAAAAAGCGATGCCGGGTGGCCACGGGGGAAGCCGCCCGGCATCGCATCTACCGGCCACGTAGCCGGACGACGCTGAGTATGGCACGCAGACGATGTTCAGGAACGCGACACTCGGAAAGTGTTTCGCGATGCTGGGCCGAGCGTGTCACCCGTTCAGTGGCCCATTTCGATCATGATCCAATGGCGGTAATTGGGTGCGTGAGGGCAGCACCACCGGCACCGGCGCGTCCGTCGAGGGGCCGCGACCGGCGTTGGCGATGACCACCGCGATGTAGGGCAGTACCAGCGCGCCCGTGAACAGCACCCAGCGCGCCGGCCCGTGGGTGACCACGGCGGCCACGAAGCACAAGGTGCGGATCCCCATCGAGATCCCGTAGCGGCGCTGCCGGCGTCGCACGTCCTCGGTTCGGCTCTCCCGCACGCCACTGACCCGGTACACCGGCTCGTGGCGTTTCCGGGTGCGCATCGGGCCTCGTTCACAAATCGCAGGGGGTCGCTACATCAGCCTATGCGTCGCACGGCACGATGGCGCCGGGCCGGCACTCCGGCCCGGGCCCGTCCGGCGCGACAGGAGCACCTTTCGATGACTGATCGCACGTACCGGGTGACCGAACTGGTCGGCACGTCTCAGGACGGCGTGGAGGCGGCCATCCGGGCCGCGATCAACCGCGCCGGCCAGACGCTGCGTCATGTCGACTGGTTCGAGGTCACCGAGATCCGTGGCTACATCCGGGACGGGGAGGTGGATTCCTACCAGGTCGGGGTCAAGCTCGGCTTCCGGCTCGAAGACCCGTGATCCGGCGCCCGCCGGGCGCCTCGCTACGTTGTGGTCGTCGCCGATAGCTCCGCTATCGGCCTCCTCCTCCGCCTTGCGATGCATCCCGGCGGATCACCGGATATGGGTCGTCCCACCGATGGGCAAATCGGGCATTCCGGGACAACACGCTCACTTCGGCCAACTCTTTCGGAGCAGGGGGATCCCCCTTTCGACGCTGCGCGTCCGAAGGTGAAGGACACCTTTGCCCGGAAGGAGCCGCGAAGTGCCGATGCCCACGGTGGGAACACCGATTCACATCGTGCCCTCGCTGCCCATCCGCAGCCGGGCTCAGCGGACCGCCTTGTACGTGGCCACCGGGGTCGTGGCGCTGCTCGCCTGGGTGGGCATTTTCGTGCTCATCCTGGGTCACCGCGGCGATGCCGCCGCTTCGCCGTGGCCGAACAAGCTGTCCGTGCCGCAGCAGACGGCGCTGTCCAGGCTGCCCACCGGCAAGCTGGACGCGGCCAAGCGCAGCGCGGCGCTGGCCACCTTCGACAAGGCGATCGGGGTCGATGTCTCCGCCGATGAGGGCGCGCAGGCGGCGACCACCGCCTGTGGGCTGCTCCAGGCCAAGCAGAGCCCGACGGAGCTGGTCGATGCCGCGGCCAGCGGCGGCGCGCTCAGCCCGCAGGCGGCCCGCGCCTACCTGCTCGGCGCGACCCGGCTCTACTGCCCCGGCAACGCCGCCGTCTTCGCCGACCCGAAGCCGAAGCACTGACGCCGGCCTTGATCACGGTTACTGTGCGGCGCTGACCGAGGACATGTTGAAGCCGTCCACCCGGACGGCGGGCATGGCGGCGCGGGTGAACCAGTCGCCCCATTCCCGGGGCAGGGTGGGCACTGTGTCGCCGACCTCGACGAGGCGGCGCAATAGGTCCACGGGGCTCTCGTTGAACCGGAAGTTGTTCACTGCGCCGGTGACCTCGCCGTTCTCCACCAGGTAGACCCCATCCCGGGTCAGGCCGGTGAGCAGCAGGGTCTGCGGGTCGACCTCGCGGATGTACCAGAGGCAGGTCAGCAGCAGGCCGCGCGAGGTGCGTGCGATCAGGTCCTGCAGGCTGCCAGTCGGGGCGGCGGAGGACATCACCAGGTTGTCCGCGGCCGGCGTCGCGCCGTTGGTGCCGCCGAACTCCCGGGCGGTCCACCGGGTGTGGATCAGATTGGTCAGCGCGCCGTTGGAGATCCAGTCCACGCCCGGTACGGCCAGGCCGTTGTCGAACACCGATGCGGTGCTGCCCGAGGCGGTGGTCAACGCGAACGGGCAGCACTGCAGGCCGGGCGCGGCCGGATCGCTGCGCAGGGTTACCGGCGCCGGGGTGAGCTGCTCACCGAGGCGGGTGCGTCCGGACGGCGCGGAGAACACGGTGCGGCCCTCGGCGGAATCCCGACCGGTGGCCGACCAGTAGGCGTTGATCATCAGGTCGGCCACCGCGGTGGGCGGCAGCACCGTCTCGTACCGGCCCGCGTCCAGCGCGATCTGGCGTTGCGCCCAGCGCAGCCGCTCGGTCAGCGAGGAGTCCAGCGTGGCCACGTCGATGTCGGTGAAGTCGCGGGTGGCCGCACCGGCCCAGGCCGAGCGGGCGTAGTCGGCGGACTTGCCGTTGATCTCCAACCGGCCGGTGGGCTGGGTGTGCCGCAGCCGCAACCCTGTCGAGGTGCCCAGGAAGACCGTGCTCACGTCGTGCTCGGCGAAGCCGAACAGCAACCGGTCGTCGCCGCGGGCGCGCCCGAACGCCTCCCCGAGGCCGGCGGCCAGGTCGGCGAACACCGCGATCGACGTTGATCCGGGGTTCGCGTCCCAGTCCTCCGACGGGCCCGCCTCGGTCTTCTCCACCAATGGCAGGGCATCCTCGGCCGGTTCGCCGCCGCGTGCCGCCGCCTCGGCGGCCCGCACCAGGTCGGCGAGTTGCGCACGGTCGGGGTTGCTGCGGGACAGCACCCCGGTGGCGGTGCCCTGCGCACCGTCCACACACGCGATCACCGCGACCTCGCGGGAGCGGGCCACGCCGTTGGTGGTCAACGTGTTCGACGCCCAACGCAGGTTCGCTGTCGACGACTCCTGCGCGATAACCATGGCGCCGTCCGCGGTGGTCAGCTCGAGTGCGGCCTCCACCAAGTCTTGAGGTCTCATCGGCCCCCCTCCTCGATGGTGTTGAGCACCCGCACCCCGCGGAACAGCGCCGACGGGCAGCCGTGGCTGACCGCGGCGACCTGGCCGGGTTGACCCTTGCCGCAGTTGAACGCTCCGCCCAACAGGTACGTCTGCGGGCCGCCCACCGCGCTCATCGAGCCCCAGAAGTCGGTGGTGGTCGCCTGGTAGGCCACGTCGCGCAGTTGGCCGGCGAGCTTGCCGTCGCGGATCGCGAAGAAGCGTTGGCCGGTGAACTGGAAGTTGTAGCGCTGCATGTCGATCGACCAGCTCTTGTTGCCGACGATGTAGATCCCCTTGTCCACCGAGGCGATCAACTCCGCGGTGGACGGGCCGTGCGCGGCCGGTTGCAGCGAGACGTTGGCCATCCGCTGGATCGGGGTGTGGCCGGGGGAGTCGGCGAACGCGCAGCCGTTGGACCGCGTCGCGCCGGTGTGCGCTGCGATGCGTCGGTCGAGTTGGTAGCCGACCAGGATGCCGCCGCGGACGATGTCCCAGGACTGCCCGGCCACGCCCTCGTCGTCGAAACCGATGGTGGCCAGCCCGTGCGGCACGGTGCGGTCGCCGGTGACGTTCATCAGCGCTGAGCCGTATTGCAGGGTGTTCAGCTTGTCCGGGGTGGCGAACGAGGTGCCCGCGTAGGCGGCCTCGTAGCCCAGCGCCCGGTCCAGTTCGGTGGCATGCCCGATGGACTCGTGGATGGTCAGCCACAGGTTGGTCGGGTCGATCACCAGGTCGTAGCGGCCGGCCTGCACCGACGGGGCGGCAAGTTTCTCCGCCAGCAGATCACCCAGTGCCGCGAGTTCCCCGTCCCAGTCCCAACCGGTGCCGGTGAGGTACTCCCAGCCGCGGCCGGCGGGCGGGGCCAGGGTGTCCATGGTCTCGAAGCGACCGGAGTCGGTGTCGATCGCGGTGGCGTCCAGGCTGGGCTGCACGCGGACCCGCTGCTGGGTGGTCACGGTGCCGGCCAGGTCGGCGTAGAACTTGTTCTCCAGCACCGCCAGCACGCTCGCGTCCACGTGGGACACCGCGGGGTGGGCCAGCACCCGGTGGCTCCAGTCGGCCAGCAGCGCAATCTTCTCCGACTCGCCGATGGTGAACGGGTCGATCTCATACGCCGACACCCAACTCTGCGTGCCGTGCGTGGGTTCGGCGGCGAGCTCAATCGGTTCGGTGTTGACCGGACGGCAGGTGCGGGCCACCTCGACGGCCTGACGGGCCAGCTGCACCGCGGCTTGCGGGGTCAGGTCGACGCCGGCCGCGAAGCCCCAGGTGCCGTCCACCACCACGCGCACCGCACAGCCGATGTCGGCACCCTCGCCGCTGGCCTCCAGTCGACCGTCGCGTAGCCGGATCGCCTGTTGGCGCAGGCGTTCCAGTCGGAAGTCGGCATGGGTGGCACCGAGGGTCTTGGCCTCGGCCAGCGCGGCCTCCGCGAGGGCTTCGCGGGGCAGCGCGAGGAAGTCGTCGCTGATCGTCCGGGTCACCCGCGGGAGCCTAGCCGGGCAAGAAAAAGCGCGGCCCCGGGGCTGAGAGACGTCCCGGTTCTCTCAGGCCGCGGGGCCGCGGGTGGTGCTCCGACGGATTGAGGCGAACCCGTCGGCGTGGCAACTCCGATTGTTGCGGGGTTATTCCCGGCGCGATCCGGAGTTCCCGGTCAGTGGTGACGAGTCAGGCCGAGCCGCCCTCATCGCTGCCCAATGAGACGTCCACTGTCTTTGTTTCGTTCCCGCGGATATAGGTGATCGTGGCCTTGTCACCCGGTTGGCGGGACCGCACGCCGGCCACCAGCGCGTCGGAGGTGTCGATCAGCCGGTCGTCCAGCTTGATGACCAGATCGCCCTTTTTCAGCCCGGCCGCGGCGGCCGGCCCGTTGGCGGTGACCTTCTGGATCAACGCGCCGCGTTGGGTCGGGTCGTCCGACGTGGACACCTGCACGCCGAGCAGGGCGTGGTAGACGGGCTCCTTCTTGGCCAACTTGTCGGCGATGATCCGGGCCTGGTCGATGGGGATCGCAAAGCCCAGGCCGATCGAGCCGGACTGACCGCCCAACGAGCTGCCCAACGAGGCGATCGCGGAGGTGATGCCGACCAGGTTGCCGTTCAGGTCGACCAGCGCGCCACCGGAGTTACCGGGGTTGATCGGCGCATCGGTCTGGATGCCGTCGATGACGCTCTGCGTGTCGTTGCCGCTGCTCGAGCCGTCATCCTGCGGCAGCAGCGGACGGTGCAGCGCGGAGATGATGCCCTGGGTGACCGTGCCGGACAGGCCGAGCGGCGAGCCGATGGCCACTACCGGCTGGCCCACGGCCAGATCCGCGGAGCGACCGAAGTTGATCGGGATCGCGTCGTCCACGCCCTCGGCCTGGACCACGGCCAGGTCGGTGGCCTTGTCGGCCTCGATCAGGTGCGCCCGCACGCTGCGGCCGTCGTTGAACGTCACGGACAGGTCGCCGTCGCCGGCCACGTGGTTGTTGGTCAGGATCAGGCCGTCCTTGCTGAGCACGATGCCGCTGCCGCTGCCCTCGACCGCGTTGTTGTTATTGCGCTGCGACCCGTTGCCCCCGCCGAGGCCGGGGAACAGATTGTCCAGCGGGGAGTTGCTGCCGTTGTTGGACAGGTTGCGCACGTCGATGGACACCACACTGGGCACCACCTTCTCCGCCACCTGCTGCACCGACCCGGCCGGTGCCGTGGACTTGCTGCTGGTCACCGGAATGTTCAGGGTGGACGACGCGGCCGTGTTGTCGTCGTC
Source organism: Sporichthyaceae bacterium (assembly GCA_036493475.1). Taxonomy (NCBI): domain Bacteria; kingdom Bacillati; phylum Actinomycetota; class Actinomycetes; order Sporichthyales; family Sporichthyaceae; species Sporichthyaceae bacterium. The sequence continues at coordinate 44,273 of DASXPS010000155.1, forward strand.
GGCGGCGTTGTAGCCGATCGCCCCACCGATGCCACCGCCGACCAGGCTGGCCAACAGCACGATCCCGGCCAGGTACAACGGGCCGCGGCTCCTCCGGGAGCGGGCGACGGGTACCGGTGCGGTCGGCCACACGTTGCCGCCGGCCGGCTGGACCGGGGGCGGCGGGTACTCCCCGGCCGGGGTCTGGCCGTAGCTGCCCACGTCGGCCGGGGGAAAGCCGGACCCCGGGGGACTCGCCGCGCTGCCGCCATAGCCGTAGCCGTAATCACCCGAGGAGTAGCCGGAGCCCGCACTCGGGTAGGTGTAATCGCTACTGCTCGGCGGGTAGCTGTACTCGCCGCTGCCGCTGCTCGGCGGGTAGCTGTACCCACCGCTCGGCTCGGTCGGCGGCTCGCCCGGGCCGCCGCCGGGCGCGGCGTTGCCGGATGTTCCGGGACCGACCGGCGGAGCGCCCCACGGGTCGTTCGGATCGACGGGGGGCTGCGGGCTGGTTTCGTCCATGGGTGCCATCGTGCCGGTTTTGTCTATGAGCTTGCTTAGCGGGTCGTGTGCGTCACCGAGGAGGAGTGCGGAAGCCGAATCCGCATCAGGGCGCCACCCTGGGTGGCCCGGTCCGCGGTCACCGTGCCCCCGTGCCGCTCCGTGGCCTGTCGCACGATCGCCAGGCCGAGCCCGGAGCCGGTCATCGTGCGGGCGTCCTCGGACCGGTAGAAGCGCTCGAAGACGAACGGCAGGTCCGCCTCGGCGATACCGGGTCCCTGGTCGGCCACGCTGACCACGCCGTCGGACAACCGCACGGTGACCGTGCCACCGGCCGGGCTCCACTTGCCCGCGTTGTCCAACAGGTTCAGCACGGCGCGTTCCAGTGCGCGGGCGTCGCCGAACACCGTCCACGGTCGGGTGCGCACATCGAAGGTGACCTCCGGGGCGCGCCGACGGGCGCGTTCCACGGCGGCGGCGACCACTTCTGCCATGTCCACCGGGCGGCCCTCGGCGCGCTCCGCGTCATCGCGGGCCAGCTCGACGAGGTCGGAGACCAGCCCGGTCAGTTCCTCCACCTGGGCACGCACGTCGTCGAGCAGCTCGGCCTTGTCCTGGGCCGACAGCCCGGCCTGGTTCTGCGCCTGGGCCAGCAGGTCCAGATTCGTGCGCAGGCTGGTCAACGGGGTGCGCAGCTCGTGCCCGGCGTCAGCGACCAGTCGGCGTTGGCGATCCCGCGAGCGTTCCACGGCCAGCAGCATCGCGTTGAAGCTGGCGCCCAGGCGGGCCAACTCGTCATCCCCGCGCACCTTGATCGGGCGCAGCTCCCCGGTTCGGGCGACGTGCTCGGCGGCCTGGGTGAGCCGGGTGACCGGGCGCAGCCCCTGCCGGGCCACCACCACGCCGGCGTAGGTGGCCAGCGCCACCCCGGCCAGACCGATCACCAGCAGCGCGGTGCCCAACTCGCGCAGTGAACGGTCGACCTCCCCGGTGGTCTGGGCGAGCACGAAGGCGGTCCGGGCGCCCTCCTCCTGGGTCTTCGGGATCGCGTAGACCCGGTAGGTGTGGCCCTTGTAATCGGTGGTGCGGATCGAGGAGCGGTAGGTGCCGTTGGCGACCTTGATCTCCTGATCGCCGATCGGGGGAGCGTCCTCCGGGCTGGCGTAGAACGGGGTGCCGTCCGGATAGACGATCGCCAGGCGAGTATCGGCCGCCGCGAAGATCCCGGACGGGAAGTGCACGTACCCGGTGAAATCGGTGGCCGGGGTCAGCTCCAGTGCCTGGGCGCGACCCATCAAGCTGCGATCGAACGAGGCGTAGAGCTGGGCCCGGATGGTGAAGAACGCGGCCAGCGACGTTACTGCCACGGTGATGCCGACCACGATGGCGACCAGCGCGGCGACCCGGACCTGCAGCGACAGATTGTTGAACCGGGTGGCCAGCAGGTGGAAGAACGTGGTGCGACGGCGGACCTTGACGGGGACGGGGGCCGGCACCGGCGCCGGGCTCGGGATGAGCGCCGCGATGTCGCGCAGGTCAGCCGGTGCGTCATCGCCGACCAGGGCGTCCCAGATCGCGCGTTCGGGTAGCTGCGGTTCGGTCGGCGGACGTGGTTGGACCTTGATCCGCGGCACCGCGACCGGGCGGCGCAACCAGTCCGGGGGCGTGCGGACGCCACCCTCGGGAGTGGTTCCGATGGTGGTCTCGGACGCCGGCCCCACCGTGTCACGGGGCGTGCCGGGGTCCGGCGGTGTCACGGAGGCGTCTCGCGGAGCACGTAGCCCACGCCCCGCACGGTGTGCACCAGGCGCGCACCGCCCTCGGCCTCGGTCTTACGGCGCAGGTATCCGACGTAGACCTCGAGGGAGTTGGCGGTGGTCGGGAAGTCGAAGCCCCAGACCTCCTCGAGGATGCGCTCCCGGCTGAGCACCTGGCGCGGGTGGCGAAGGAACAGTTCGAGCAGCGCGAATTCGGTGCGGGTCAGCCTGAGGTCGTGCTGTCCGCGGCTCACCTCACGGGTGGAGGTGTGCATGGACAGGTCGGCGAAGGTGAGCAGGCCGGCGGTGTCTTCGTCGTTGTCGTTGGCCGAGCGGCGCAGCAGCGCGCGCAGCCGGGCCAGCAGTTCCTCCAGCGCGAACGGCTTGGGCAGGTAGTCATCGGCGCCCGCATCCAGCCCGGCCACCCGATCGGCCACCGCGTCGCGCGCGGTCAGCACCAGGATCGGCACATCGTCGCCGGTGGCGCGCAGCGCGCGGCAGGTCTCCAGCCCGCCCATCCGCGGCATCATCACGTCCAGGATCAAAGCGTCCGGACGGCTGGCGGTGATCTGTCCGAGCGCGGCGGCCCCGTCGGCCGCGAGGTCCACCTCGTAGCCGTTGAAGGTCAGCGAGCGTCGCAGCGACTCACGCACCGCCCGGTCGTCGTCGACCACCAGAATCCGCATGGCATCAGTGTGCCTCAGATGTTGCAGCTTGCTCAGGTTCGTCCGCGGGTGAGCCGCAGGTCAGCGCCGGGTCGTCCGCGGCGAAGGTGCGCACCGGGCCGGGGACGGGGGAGTCGCGGGTCTCGAACCGGACGGTGACCCGGCCCAGGCCCGCGCCCCATACCCAGCCGGGGCCGTGCTCGGCGTGCCGGACGTCCTGACCGGCCCGCCAGGCCCGCCGGCCGGTCGCTGCGGCGGGTTCCGGGTCGACCCGCGGCTCCGGCTCGGGCTCGGTGGCCTCGAAGAGGTCCTGCTGGGTCCAGTCGGTCAGCCCGGCCGCGCCGACGCCGAGCAACCGAATGCCGTCGGTGGTGTCCACCTCGGCGAACAGTCGACGAGCGGTGGCGCCCAACGTGCGCACGTCATCGGAGGGGCCGGCCAGCGTCGCGGAGCGGGAGATGGTGGTGAAATCGGGATGGCGCACCTTGATGGTCACCGTGCGTCCCGACAGCCCCGTCTCCCGTAACCGGGCGGCCACCCGGGCCGCCATCCGGTCCAGCACCTCCAACAGCGCGGCGCGGTCGATCACGTCGCGCTCGAAGGTGTCCTCCACGCTGATCGACTTGGACTCCCGGTTGGCGGTCACCGGCCGGTCGTCCTCGGCGCGGGCCAGCCGGGTGAGCAACCGGCCGTGTGCCCGCCCGAGCAGGCCGATCAGTTCCTCCTCGGTGACCGCGGTGAGTTCGGCGACGGTGTGCACCCCGAGGCCGCGCAACCGTTGCGCGGTGGCCGGTCCGACCGTCCACAAGCGCGAGACCGGCATCGGGTCGAGCAGGGCGCGCTCGGTACCGGGCTCGACCACCCGCAGGCCGTCGGGCTTGTCCAGGTCGGAGGCGATCTTGGCGATCAGTTTCGAGGTGCCCGCGCCCACCGAGGCGCGCAGGCCGGTGGCGGCGTGGACGTCGGCCTTGAGCTGCGCGGCCAGCTTGCGCACCGCGGCGCTGTCCTGGACATCGCAGCGCCCGGCCAGGTCCACGAACGATTCGTCCAGCGAGATCGGTTCGGTGATCGGGCTCAGCTCGTGCAGCACGTCCATGACGATGATGCTGGCCGCGCGGTAGGCATCGAACCGGCCGGCCAGGAACGCGGCGTGCGGACACAACGCGCGCGCCTGGCTCATCGGCATCGCCGATCCAACCCCGAACGCGCGCGCCTCATAGGACGCGGTGGCCACCACACCACGCGGGCCCAGGCCGCCGACGATCACCGGCTTCCCGCGCAACGACGGCTTGTCGCGCTGCTCGACCGCCGCGTAGAACGCGTCCAGGTCGAGGTGCAGCACGGTCGGCGCAGCCCGCATCCGCCCATGCTGACGCATGCCGTGCCGAACTCACCCGAGTGTGTAGTTGCGCAGGCTTTCGGCCGCCCTACGGATGCACGACTCCACTCTCGGGGGAGTTGCGCAGCTCAGATGTGCACGGTGACCGGGTCGGAGGTGGCGCCGGTCTTCTCGTCGCGAACCCGGAACACGTTGTCCCCGGACCGGGAGGTCTGCAGCCACACCGAGTACGAGCCGCCCTTGCCGGCCGTGGTGCCCGCCGGGAAGTCGGCCCAATTGCGGCCCTGCTTGCGTTGCACGGTCAACTTGTTCCCGGAGGATGACCCGGCGGCCACGCCGGAGATGACGATCCGGCCGGTGTCGTCCCTGGTCGCGCTGGCGGTGAACCGGCCCGCGGGAGGTTTGCTGGGGGTGGGCGTGGGAGTGGACTGGTCCACGGCCGGCGTGCTGGCGATGCTGCTCGCGGTGGCGCTGTGGTGGTGGCTGAGTACGCCACTGCCGCCGGCCACAACTGCCGCCATGAACAACACGGCCATCCCGGCCGCGACGTGCCTGGGTTGCAGGGGCATGGGGAACTCCTCGCGTGACACCGCCGCTCGAAACGGCGATCCGGCTACACCCGGCTCTGCCCCAGTGAAGGCCGGAGCACACACGGTAAAGCAGGTCCGGCACCGATGTGAAACGCCGGGACGGTCACCCCGGTTTGCCCCACCCCCCGCCGCCGGGGGTGTGGATCTCCAGGGCGTCGCCCGCCGCGGCGTCCACCCGGTCGCAGCCGGCCAGTTCCACCGTGCTGCCGTCGGCGCGCAGCAGCAGGTTGCGGCCCAGCGCGCCGGGTTCGCCGCCGGCCATGCCGTAGGGCGGTATTCGACGGTGGCCGGTGAGCAGGCTGATGGTGACCGGTTCGGTGAACCGCAGCCGCCGCCGGGCGCCGTCCCCCCCGCGGTGCGCCCCCGCGCCGCCGCTGTCGGGCCGAATTGCGAACTCCTCGACGCGCACCGGGAAACGGGTCTCCAGCACCTCGGGGTCGGTGAGTCGGGAGTTGGTCATGTGGGTCTGCACCACCGGGGTGCCCGCCCACCCCGGCCCGGCTCCCGAGCCGGACCCGACGGTCTCGTAGTACTGCCGTTCGGCGTTGCCGAAGGTGACGTTGTTCATGGTGCCGGAGCCCTCTGCGGCCACGCTCAGCGCGCCGTAGAGGGCGCCGGTGATCGCCTGCGAGGTCTCCACGTTCCCGGCCACTACCGCGGCGGGCGGACGCGGCGCGAGCAGGCTGCCGTCGGGCACCTGGATGCGCAACGGGCGCAGGCAGCCGTCGTTGAGCGGGATGTCCCGGTCGAGAAGCGTGCGGAACACATAGAGCACGGCCGCGGTCACGATCGAGGACGGCGCGTTGAAGTTGTCCGGCAGTTGGGCGGAGGTCCCGGTGAAGTCCACCAGCGCGCTGCGCGCGTCCCGGTCCACCTCGACCCGGACCATGATCACCGCCCCGTTGTCCATTTCGTAACGGAACTGACCATCCGTCAGGTTGTCGAGCACGGCACGCACGGCGGCCTCGGCATTGTCCAACACGTGGCCGGCGTAGGCGCGGACCACGTCCAGGCCGAACTCCGCGACGGTGCGGCGCAGCTCGTTGAGCCCGGCGTGCATGGCGGCCACCTGGGCGCGCAGATCGGCGATGTTGATCTCCGGTGCCCGCGAGGGATACGGGCCGGCGCGCAGCGCAGCCAGCGTCTCGGCCTCGAGGAACCGGCCCTCGCGCACCAGCAGGTGCGCGTGGAACACCACGCCCTCCTCGTCGATCGTGCGGCTGTCCGCGGGCATCGAACCCGGCGCGCTGCCGCCGATCTCGGCGTGGTGCCCGCGCGCGGCCAGCACGAACAGCGGGTCAGCGGAGTCCGTCGCCAGGCCCAGCAGCTCGGCGTGCACCGGCATCACCACGGTGACGTCGGGCAGATGCGTGCCGCCGTGGTAGGGGTCGTTGCTGGCGTACACATCGCCGGCGCGCAGGTCGTCGGCCCGAGCGGCCAGCACGGCGCGCACACAGGCGCCCATCGACCCGAGGTGCACCGGCATGTGCGGGGCGTTGGCCAGCAACTGGCCCTGCCCGGTGAACACCGCGCAGGAGAAGTCCAACCGCTCCTTGATGTTCACCGACCGCGCGGTGGCGGCCAGGCGCGCGCCCATCTGTTCGGCGATCGCCATGAACCGGTTGGCGAAGATCTCCAGGCGCACCGGATCCACCGCGGTATCGCCGCCTGTCCGCTCGACCGGCCGCTCGCGGTGCAGCACCAGGCACCCGGAGGTATCCGGGACCGCCGCCCAGCCGCGCTCCAGCACCGTGGTGGCCCCGTCCTCGGTGATCACCGCGGGTCCGGTGACCCGCTCGGTCACCGCGTCCCGGGCGTAGAGCGGCGCGGACATCCATTGCCCGTCCAGGTGGACGGACACGGCGGTCGGCGGGGTGCGCAGCACGGGTCCGATGGCCAGATCCGGTGCCGGGCTGCGGTGCACCACCTCGGCCCGCAGCGATTCCACGATCAACTCGCGATCCGGGTCGAACGCGTACATCTCCCGGTGGCCGGCGGCCATCGCGGCGGTCATGGTGTCGGCGTCGGCCAACGGCACCGCGATCGCGGTGTCGCTGCCCGCATATCGCAGGTGGGCGGTGAGCAAAACCTCGGCGTCGCTCGCCCCGGGCAGCCGGGACCGAGCCTCCACCGCCAGGCCCTCAGCAACCTGACGTAGCGTCAGCTCCCCGTCCGGTTCCAGCGGGCGCTCGACGGCCTGCTCGGCGATCGCGGTCAACTCGGCGGCGCCGATGCCGACCGCGCAGAGCAATCCGGCCAGCGGCGGCACCAGCACCGTGTCGATACCCAGCGCATCGGCCACCGCACAGGCGTGTTGCCCGCCCGCTCCGCCGAAGGCCACCAGCGCATAGCGAGTGACGTCCCGGCCGGCGCCGATGGAGATCGTGCGCAGCGCGTCGGCGATGTCGGCCACCGCGACCCGGCGGAACCCGGCGGCCACCTGCTCCGTAGTCGGCACCGTGCCGTCGGTCGCGAAATCCCTGGCCAGCGCGTCGAATGCCACCCGCACCGCGTCGCGGTCCAGTGCGGCGGTGCCGTCCGGCCCGAACACGGCGGGGAAGTGCGCCGGTTGGATCAGGCCCAGCAGCACGTTGGCGTCGGTCAACGTAAGGGGTCCGCCGCGGCCGTAGCTGAGCGGACCCGGCTCGGCACCGGCCGAGCGGGGTCCGACCCGCAACCGGCCGTCGGTCACCTGCAGCAGCGAGCCGCCGCCCGCCGCGATCGTGCGGATGGCCAGCATGGGCGTGCGCAGGTCCACCCCGGCGACATGGTTGTCCGAGCGCCGCTCGAACTCACCGGCCCAGTGCGAGACGTCGGTGGAGGTGCCGCCCATGTCGAAGCCGATCACCGCCGGATACCCGGCGGACTGCGCCAGGCGGGCCATGCCGACAATGCCGCCCGCGGGACCGGAGAGCACGACGTCCTTGCCGTGCACCGCGGCCGGCTCGGCCAACCCGCCGTGCGAGGTCATCACCAGCAACCGCACGCCCGGCAGTTGCGCGGCCATGGCGTCCAGGTAGCGCCGCACCACGGGGGACAGGTAGGCGTCGACCACCGTGGTCGCCGCCCGCGGCAACACCCGCAGCAGCGGGTTGGTGCTCGACGAGCAGGAAATCTGGCCGAAGCCCACCTCGGCCGCCGTCGCCGCGGCGAGGAGCTCGTGCTCCGGATACAGGTGCGCGTGCAGGCAGGCGATCGCCACCGCGCCGATGCCCGCGGCCGCCGCGGCCTGCAGATCCGCGCGCAACCGGTCGATATTCGGTACCAGCAACACGGTGCCGTCGGCCGCGATGCGTTCCTCGAAAGCGATCACTCGGGCATACAGGGGCTCCGGGCGCACGATCCGACGGGCGAAGATGTGCGGCCGGTGTTGCCGGCCGATCAGCAGTGCGTCGGTGAACCCGGCGGTGATCACCAGCGCCGTCGGTTCCCCGCGCCGTTCCAACAAGGCGTTCGTGGCCACCGTGGTGCCCACCCGCACGCTGTCGATCTCCTCGGTCGGGATCGGGGCGTCGGCGGGCACGTCCAGTAGCCGACGGATGCCGGCCAGCGCGGCGTCGGAGTAGCGCGCCGGATCCGCGGACAGCAGCTTGCAGGTGCGCAGCGCGCCGTCCGGCGCGCGGCCGACCACGTCGGTGAACGTGCCACCGCGGTCGATCCAGAACTCCCACTGCCGATACATCAGAACTCCCGATCACCACACGTCACAACTATCCCGCGAGCCTCCACGGGTTTGACCCGTCCCATGGGTAACTTCGGGCTCACGTCGCGGCTCACGCCGAAAGGTGACCCCACTGCCATGATCGAGGCACGCAACCTCACCCAGAGCTACGGCTCGACCCTTGCCGTCGACCACCTCTCCTTCGAGGTCCATCCCGGCCACGTCACGGGCTTCCTGGGCCCGGCGGGTGCCGGGAAGTCCACCACGATCCGCCTCATGCTGGGGCTGGAGTCCGGCGGTGGTCGCACGTTGTTCGACGGGGTGCCCTATCGACGGTTGCGCTACCCGATGCGCGAGGTGGGCGCCGTCGGGGACGTGCGGGCCTTCCACCCCGGACGCCGGGCACACAGTCACCTGATGATGCTGGCCGCCTCGCAGGGCATCCGCCGGGCTCGGGTGGACGAGGTCATCGACTGGGTCGGCCTGGGCGCGGTGGCCCGGCGTCGGCCGCGTTCCTACTCCCAGGGCATGGGCCAGCGCCTGGCGCTGGCCGGGGCGCTGCTGGGTGACCCGAAGGTGCTGATCCTGGACGAACCCGCGAACGGGCTCGACCCGGCCGGCGCCCGCTGGTTGCGCGGGTTCCTGCGGGCCTTTGCTGCGGAGGGCCGCGCTGTGTTCGTCTCCGGTGAGCGGGCAGACGAACTCGCCCAGGTGGCCGACCAGCTGATCGTGATCGAACGCGGTCGGCTGGTCGCCGCCGAACCCGCCGCGCTCTACAGCGGTCGCGGCTCGGCCGCCGAGCAGGTGCTGGTGCGCACGCCGCACCTGGAGCGGCTGAGCCGGCTGCTCGCCGGACACGGCGGGACGGTCAGCCGCGCCGAGGACCACCAACTCGCGGTGCGCGGCCTGGACCGGGCCACGGTCGGTGACCTGGCCTTCCGCGACGGCATCGTGCTGCACGAACTGCGCATCGGCATCGCGGTCACCGAGCCTGCGGAGGACGACACGCCCACCGCGACGTACATCCCGCCGCAGCCGCAGCCGCACCGCGCCCGTCGTCGACACGCGGCCGGGGAGCTGAAGGACGACGACACCCAGGCCTTCGAGATGGAATCCGTGCTCGCCGGGATCGAGGGGGGACGCTGATGTCGACCGGATTGTCCGGCGCGCTGCGCTACGAGTGGATCCGACTGCGTTCGCTGCGTACCACGTGGTTGCTGCTGTGCGCGGCGATGGTCAGCAACGGGCTGATCGCGCTGGCGGTGACCACGGACATGCACAACGGCACCCGGTCACCGGCTGACCCGGAGAACATCATCTCGGTGCTCACCGGTGCCTCCGGGGTAGCACCCGCCTCGATCACCGCGCTGCTGGCCGGCGTGCTCGGCGCGCTCGCCGGTGGGCAGGACTACCGACACCGCACCATGCACGCCACGTTGCTGGCGGTGCCGCGGCGCGGCGTGCTGTTCAGCGCCAAGCTCACCGTGGTGACCACCTGGGCGGTGCTGTTCGCCGGCGCCTCGTTCGGCACCTCCTACGCGGTGGCCGTCGTCCGCCTGGGGCAGAACTGGGCGAGCACCTCGCTGTCCGACCCCTCGGTGCACCGCCCGTTACTCGGCTACCTCGCACTGACCGTGCTCACCGCATGGTTGGGCGCCGGGCTGGCCGGCATCTTCCGTCGGGTCTCGGCCGCCGCGTTCGTGCTGGTCGCGCTGCCGCTGCTGGTGGAGCCGGGCGTGATCTGGCTGCTGCGGCGGCACACCGGCTCCTGGGTGGACACCCTCGCCGACCACCTGCCGTTCACCGCGGGCCAGCAGATGATCAACCTGCCGGGCGGTGACGGGCCCGGTAACAACCTGGTGGTGCTGGGCGCGGTGGCCGGCGGGCTCACCTTCCTGGCCCTGGTCGCCGCGGCCACCGCGCTGTCCGGCGCAATGTTGATCTCCCGGGACTCCTGACGCTGGGAGCGGTTCCCCTTGACTTTGCAGCGCAAAGTTGAGTACCTTCACTTTGTGCGGCAAAGTCGAAGGCAGGGTGGGATGAACGGGAAACGCGACACCAGCGACGCCGGGACAGCAGAAGAAGGCGTTCGGCTCGATCCCCGGCAGGCGGCGCTGCTGGTTGAGCAGGCCAAACGGCAGGCACGGCGCCAGTTCGAGCCCTACCCGCCGTGGCTCTTGGTGATCCGGGCCGTATTGGCCTTGATCGCCTACGGCGCGCTCTGGTTGTCCGTGCGCGGGCAGCATCCCTATGCGCATCCACCCGCCGCACTGATCCCGGTCGGTGTTGGGATCGGCCTGATCAACGTGATCGCGACAGTGGCGGTGGGGAAGCGCGCGACCAGTGGGATCAGTGGGCGATCCCGATTTCGGTCGGGTCAGATCGGTCTCGCGGCGTTCGTCTGGCTCGCCGTGTTCGTGGCCATGGCACCGATGGCCGATGCCGGAGTGAGCGACCGGATCGTCTATGGGCTGTATCCGGCTACCGCGCCACTCATCGTCGCAGGCGTGATTTGGGCGGGGATCACGGCGGCACGGGCGGACTGGCGCGCCTGCGTCGGCGGACTCGCCGCAGCAGCCGTTGGCGCTGTGGCTTGGCTCGCGGGACCGGCAGGAGCGTGGGCAATCGTCGGCGTCGGTCTATGCCTCGTACTCTTGGAGCGCGCTGCCGAGCTTTCTTGGCGGCAGCACGTATGACGTCCGCCTTGATGGACGACGGGCTCGACCCGCTGATCCACGTCCCGGCGCGGCTGCGGATCCTCGTGACGCTGGCGGCGCTGCCCGACGGCGACGCGCTCTCCTTCACCCGCCTGCAGGACATGATCGGGCTGACACCAGGCAACCTGATCACTCATCTGCGCAAGCTCGAGGACGCCGGCTACCTGCGCACCGACAAGGCGGGGAACGGGGCCGCATCGCGCACCGCGGTGGCCCTGACCAGCTCAGGCCGCGCAGCTCTCGACGCATACACCCAGGCCCTACGCTCCCTGCTCGACGGGTTGTAGACCGGTCTTGACGACTTCGCGCGGCTGCGGCTGGTCGCAGCGCGCGTGGGAGCATGCGGCCATGGGCTTCCACATCACCAACGACCCGGCTGCGGACGTCGTACTCGATGAGCACCCACTCGCGGTCGTCATCGGTATGCAGCTTGACCAGCAATATCCGATCGAGCACGCCTTCCGGGGCGGGGCGAAGATTCTGAGCCGGTTCGGCTCGCTGGACCCGGCCGCCATCGCCACTGCCGACCCGGACACGTTCAAGGCGCTGTGCAGCACGCCGCCGGCCATCCACCGGTTCCCCGGCGCCAAGGCCGCACAGGTGCAGGCACTGGCCCGGTTGGTGGACTCGATATACGACGGCGACGTGACCCGGATCTGGACACAGGCCAAGACCGGCACGGAGCTGCACAAACGTCTGAAGGAGCTGCCCGGCTTCGGGGACCAGACGGCGCGCATCCTGCTCGCCCTGCTGGCCAAGCAGATGGGCGTACAGCCGACCGGCTGGAAGGCGGCGGCCGGGGATTACGCCCTGAAGGGCTATCGCTCAGTGGCGGACGTCACCGGTCCAGAGGCGCTGGTCAGGGTGCGCGAATTCAAGAAGCTGAAGAAAGCGAAGGCCGCGGCGGGCTGACCGGACGGCTCGGTCGACAGCTGGACCGGGCCCGACGTTTGACTGGCCGGCCGATGTGCGACCATCGGCAGTCGTCTGACGCCCCGGACGTCTGAGCGCCGACGCGCCTGGCAGCACGTCCGCGAAACGCGTGCCAAAATGATGGGTCAGCCAACAACGGCGCTGTCGCGGTCGTGCCGGGGTCAACCGAAGTCGAGAGGTAACGCGTTGTCGGCCAGGAAGTCCCCCCTTGCCCGGGAAACCGTCGCGTCCGACGAGACCGTGACCCGGTCCGGACGGACCGTGGCGGCGCGGGCCGCCACCGCGCGCGCCACCACCACCGAGGTCGTGGAGAAGAAGCCAACGACCAGGTCCCGGGCCGCTGCGGCCGAGGATGAGCCGGCGCCCACCAAGCGCGCGAGCCGGGCTCGCAAGGTGAACGAGGGCACGGATGCGGTGGTCGAGGAGACCGCGCGTCCGGCCACCCGTCGGGCGCCCGCGAAGACCGCGGCCGCCAAGGCCGCGCCCGCCGACAAGGGCGCGGAAGCCCCCGCGGACGCCCCGGCCCGCCCGGCCCGCAAGGGCGCGGCCGCCAAGGCCGCGGCGGCCGAGGCGCCCGCCGCCGCCGTCCCGGACAACGGCGAGGCCGCGGCGGCGACCGAGGTCGAGGTGGAGGTCGAGGTAGAACCGGCCGGCGAGGAGCTCGAGGCCGAGGAGTTCGTACTCTCCGACGACGACGATGCCGACGAGCCCGCCGCACAGGTCGCGCAGGCAGGTGCCACCGCCGACCCGGTCAAGGACTACCTCAAGCAGATCGGCAAGGTCCCGCTGCTCAACGCCGAGCAGGAGGTCGAGCTCGCCAAGCGCATCGAGGCCGGGCTGTTCGGCGAGGAGAAGCTGAACTCCGACGAGAAGCTCACTCCCAAGCTGATGCGGGAGCTGCAGATCATCGCCGAGGACGGCCGGCGGGCGAAGAACCACCTGCTGGAGGCGAACCTTCGCCTGGTCGTGTCCCTGGCCAAGCGCTACACCGGCCGCGGCATGTTGTTCCTGGACCTGATCCAGGAGGGCAACCTCGGCCTGATCCGCGCGGTGGAGAAGTTCGACTACACCAAGGGCTACAAGTTCTCCACCTACGCGACGTGGTGGATCCGCCAGGCCATCACCCGGGCCATGGCCGACCAGGCGCGCACCATCCGTATCCCGGTGCACATGGTCGAGGTCATCAACAAACTCGCCCGGGTCCAACGGCAGATGCTGCAGGACCTGGGCCGCGAGCCCACCCCGGAGGAGCTGGCCAAGGAACTGGACATGACCCCGGAGAAGGTCATCGAGGTCCAGAAGTACGGCCGCGAGCCGATCTCGTTGCACACCCCGCTGGGCGAGGACGGCGACTCCGAATTCGGTGACCTGATCGAGGACTCCGAGGCGATCGTGCCCGCCGACGCGGTGTCGTTCACGCTGCTGCAGGAGCAGTTGCACTCAGTGCTCGACACGCTGTCGGAACGCGAGGCCGGCGTGGTCTCCATGCGCTTCGGTCTGACGGATGGTCAGCCCAAGACGCTGGACGAGATCGGCAAGGTCTACGGCGTGACCCGGGAGCGCATCCGGCAGATCGAGTCCAAGACGATGTCGAAGCTACGACACCCGTCCCGCTCGCAGGTGCTGCGCGACTACTTGGACTGAGCCCCGGTCGGCGCCTCGACCCCGTCGGTGTGCGGCTCCCAGTGGGTCGCTGAGTAGCTGACCATGCCGGCGAAACCGACCAGGGCGCCGATCAGTGACAGCCGTACCGCCAGTTGGGCGATGAACGAGCGCAACGTCACATCCGGTCAGACGTGGACCCGGCGCTGCCGGTTTCGTCCCCTCGGACGGTTGCGCATCATCCGTTCGGCCGATGTCGGCTGAACGATTCCCGGGAGTTGAAAGAGAACTCTCGATGTGTCAGCCGGCGAACAGTGCGCAATGCCCGACCGGTGGTGTGCTCCTGCTGCGCGGTGATCGGCAGGGATCGCCACTCACGGGAGGTCTGGAAGATGAACAAGCGAACTGGTTTTGCGGCGGCGGCGGCAATGGCGCTCGCGGCGGTCACCCTGGTGCCCGCGGCGGCCGGGGCCTCGGCCAGTGGTGTCGGCGGCATGGTCGTGTGCAACCACGGCGGTTACGGCTTCGACGTGTTCGCCGACGGACCGGACTCGTTCACCGACGACCTGGCCGGCAGCTTCAACGAGTGCGCGGACTGGGCGCCCGCGCACGCCGGTCAATACGAGGTTGGTTTCTCATTCCCGTACGCCGCACCGCCGGGAACCATTTTCAACATTCGCATCAAGCGTGCCGGCCACACCACGTACCGCAATTTCAACAGTGAGGGGACGTTCAACACGAATGTGGGTCGTGGGCAGATCACCCGCATTGATTTCTACATCCACTGAACAGCCAAAAGACGAAGCGGCGGCCCCCACCCGGGGGCCGCCGCTTCGGCGTGGGTCTCCTGATCAGCGCTCGTCGTCCGCGGCGGACGCCGGGCTCGCGATCAGTCGGTCGGTCTCGTCGTGGAACTCGGTCGCCACCTCGCGCAGCTTCAGCTCGTACTGCCGCCCGTGGTGGGCACAGAACAGCAGGTCGCCGCGGGAGAGCACCACTCGCACGTAAGCCTGGGCGCCACACCGGTCGCACCGGTCATCGGCCGTCAGCGATGTGCTGGTGGCAAGCATCGTGGTCACAATCGCCTCATCTCGTCTTTCGGCGGTACGAGGGGTTCAACAACGCCGCGGGAGTGATTCGTTCCCGTTCTCCGACGTTACCCTCTCGACCTGCCTGCAACCGGTTCTCCTGACACCACACAGCGGCAACTTTTGACGTTGCGTGCCTGGTACGGGTAGCCCTTGCACCTTCCGGGGTGAGTTTTCGGCTTCCGTGTCCGTGGTGAAGGCTTTGACTTGTGTCGGGAATCACCGGTTCCGTCCCGCGCTCGGAAAGGTCCGAACGGCTGGTCTGCATGGGCCGAACGGCGGACGCCGGCCGCCGGCGCGCCGCGCGGACCGCTGTCAGCGGCGGTGGGTAGCGTTTCCGCCGTGACCACCCTCGCACCAGCCCGCACCTCGTCCACGACCGGGAACGACACGGTGGAGACCTCCGGATCGGCCTATACCGCCCGCCATCTGCTCGTCCTGGAGGGCCTGGAGGCCGTTCGCAAACGCCCCGGCATGTACGTCGGGTCCACCGACAGCCGTGGTCTCATGCACTGCGTGTGGGAGATCATCGACAACGCGGTCGACGAGGCGCTGGGTGATTTCTGTGCGTCGATCGACGTAATCCTGCATGCCGACGGCTCGGTCGAGGTGCGCGACGACGGCCGGGGTATTCCGGTGGACACCGAACCGCGCACCGGCCTGTCCGGTGTCGAGGTGGTGATGACCAAGCTGCATGCCGGTGGCAAGTTCGGCGGCGGGTCGTACGCGGCCACCGGGGGCCTGCACGGCGTGGGTGCCTCGGTGGTCAACGCGCTGTCCGCGCGGCTGGACGTCGAGGTGGACCGGGAGGGCGCCACGCACCGGATCAGCTTCCAGCGCGGCACGGCGGGCAGCTTCGCGGGCGAGGGACCGAAGGCGAAGTTCACCGCGGGCTCCGGCCTGACCAAGGTGCGCCGGGTGGCCAAGCGGGTGACCGGGACGCGCATCCGGTTCTGGCCGGACCGGCAGATCTTTCTGGCCGAGGCGGCGTTGTCGCTGCCCGATCTGCAGGCACGGGCGCGGCAGACCGCGTTCCTGGTGCCGGGGCTGACCATTCGGATCAGCGACGCGCGGGGTCGCGGTGAGCCGGTCGAGGAGACCTACTGCTTCACCGGCGGAATCACCGAGTTCTGCGGCTTCCTGGCCCCGGATACGCCGCTGATGGACACCCTGCGGGTGGCGGGCGCGGAGACGTTCACCGAGTCGGTGCCGGTGCTCGACGAGGCCGGACACATGACCGTGACCGAGGTGGAGCGCGAGCTCGGCGTGGACATCGCGCTGCGCTGGGGGACCGGCTACGACAGCACCGTGCGTTCGTTCGTGAACATCATTGCCACCCCCAAGGGCGGCACCCACGTGGCGGGCTTCGAGCGCGCCCTGGTGAAGACCTTCGGTGACGTGGCGCGGGCCGCCAAGCTGCTCAAGACCGGCGACGAGGCCTTGATCAAGGAAGACGTGCTGGAGGGGCTTACTGCGATTGTGACGGTGCGTCTGGCCGAACCGCAGTTCGAGGGCCAGACCAAGGAGGTCCTCGGCACCCCGAACGCCTCGCGCATCGTGCAGCGGGTGGTGGACCGGGAGTTGCGGGCGTTCCTGACCTCCACCCGGCGCACGGACAAGCAGGTCGCCAAGACGGTGCTGGAGAAGGTTGTGGCGGCCGCCCGCACCCGGGTGGCGGCCCGTCAGCACAAGGAGCACCAGCGCCGCAAGAACGCACTGGAGACCTCCTCGCTGCCCGCGAAGCTGGCCGACTGCCGCAGTGAGGACGTCGACCGCAGCGAACTGTTCATCGTCGAGGGTGACTCGGCGTTGGGCACCGCGAAGATGGCCCGCAATTCGGAGTTCCAGGCGCTGCTGCCGATCCGCGGCAAGATCCTCAACGTGCAGAAGGCCGGCGTCGGTGACGTGCTGAAGAACGCCGAGTGCGCCTCGATCATTCAGGTGATCGGGGCCGGGTCCGGGCGCACCTTCGACATCGAAGCCGCGCGCTACGGGAAGATCATCCTGATGACCGACGCCGACGTCGACGGCGCGCACATCCGGACCCTGCTGCTCACCCTGATCCACCGTTACCTGCGGCCCCTGGTGGACGCCGGGCGGGTGTACGCGGCGATGCCGCCGCTGCACCGCATCGAGGTGGTCAACCCCGGCAAGAAGGCCAACGAGATCCTCTACACCTACACCGACGCCGAACTGCGCAGCCTGCTCGCGGGCCTGGGCAAGAAGGGGCGCACCTGGAAGGACCCGCAGCGGTACAAGGGTCTGGGCGAGATGGATGCCGCGCAACTGAAGGACACCACGATGAGCCCGGCGACCCGCACGCTGCGCCGGATCAGCCCCGGTGACCTGGCTGAGTCCGAACAGGTCTTCAACCTGCTGATGGGCAGCGACGTGGCCCCGCGCAAGGAGTTCATCGTGAACTCCGCGGGCTCCCTGGACCGCTCCCGCATCGACGCCTGAATCCTCGTCAGGGGCTACGAGAGCGGGCCGGCGACGGCGGCGATGGGCTTGTCCAGTGGAACGCCTGAGCCGTCGCGGCGAGTGTCGGGCTCGGGCAGCACGATCGGTTCGCCCTTGCTTCCCGCGGCGCGGGCCGGGGTGAGGCCCGCCCAACCGAAGCGCAACACGTCCTCGCCACGCAGGAAGCGATGGCAGCGCACGCCGCCGGTGCCGCGGCCCTTGGCCGGGTACTCGCCGAACTGGGTGACCTTGATGGACCCGCCGCCGAAGTCCAACGTGCCACTGCTGCCCGCGACGGTGACCACTACGGCGTCCCAGGCGGGGTCCACCGCGCCGAATGAGATCGCGGTGGCATCACCGGCGACCCGCACCCCGGCCATGCCGGCGGCAGTGCGCCCCTGCGGATTGACTGCGGAGGCCGGGAAACGCAGGAGTTGCCCGTCACTGGTGACGAAGACCAAATCCGCGCCTGCGTCGGCGGGCGTGCTCGCCACGCCGACCACCCGATCGCCGGGTTTGAGCGCGATGACCTCCCAGTCGTCCTTGTTTGCGGGCACGTCGTGCTTGAGCCGCTTCACCACCCCGGTGGCGGTGCCGAGCGCCAACACCGGACCGTCGGGGTCGAGCGAGGCGAGCCCGATGACGCGTTCACCCTTCTGCAGTTGGCAGAACTCGCTGACCGCGCCACCGCCGGACAGCACCGGGGCGGTTGCCGTCGTGGGCAGTGCAGGCAGGTCCAGCACACCGACCCGCAGCATCAGTCCGGTCGAGGTGACCGCGCCGACGAAGCCGCGCACGGTGGTGGCCACCGCATGGGTGATCACGTCGTGCTTGGCCCGCTTGCCGTCGATGGGCAACGGCTCCACCCCGGCGGTACGGGCCAGCAGACCGGTGGAGGACAACAGCACCCAGCACGGGTCGTCGGTGACCTCCAACGGCACGGCGGCCGCCGGGGTGCCGGAGGACTCCAGCAGCACGGTGCGCCGCGGATCTGCGAACTTGTCGGCGACCTCCTTCATCTCCGCGGAGACCGCCTTGCGTAGCAGGGCGTCGGATTCCAGCAGCGCGGTCAGTTCCTCGATGCGGGCACGCAGTTCCTCACCCTCCCGCTCCAGCACCAGCGTGTCGTAGCGGGTCAGCCGGCGCAGCGGGGTGTCCAGGATGTAGGTGGCCTGGATCTCGGACAGGTCGAAGACATCCATCAACCGGGTGCGCGCCGCGGCGGTGTCGTCGCTGGTCCGGATGACCTGGATCACCTCGTCGATGTTGAGCAGTGCGATGCGCAGGCCGTCGACCAGGTGCAGGCGGTCGGCGGCCTTACCGCGCTGGAACTCCGAGCGCCGGCGGACCACCTCGAAGCGGTGCTCCAGGTAGACCTGCAGCAGTTCCTTCAGGCCCAGGGTCAGCGGTTGCCCGTCGACCAGGGCCACCGCGTTGATCGCGAAGGAGTCCTCCAGCGGGGTCAGCCGGTACAACTCGGCCAGCACCGCCTCCGGGTTGAAGCCGTTCTTGACCTTGATCTCCAAGCACAGCCCGCGCTGGTCGTCGGTGAGGTCGGTGACGTCGGCGATGCCGGCCAGCTTGCGGTTGCCGACCAGTTCCTTGATCCGCTCGATGACCTTCTCGGTGCCCACGCCGTAGGGCAGTTCGGTGACGTGGATGGCCTTCTGACGAGCCGTCACGCTTTCCACGTGGGCCTTGGCGCGGATGCGGAAGGAGCCCCGGCCGTTCTCGTACGCCTCACGGATGCCGTCCAGGCCGATGATGGTGCCGCCGGTGGGCAGATCCGGGCCGGGCACGAACCTCATCAACGCGTCCAGATCGGCCTTGGGGTGCGTGATCAGGTGCCGCGCGGCCGCGATGACCTCGCCGAGGTTGTGCGGGGCCATGTTGGTGGCCATGCCGACCGCGATGCCCGTTGCGCCGTTCACCAACAGGTTCGGGAACGCGGCGGGCAGCACCGTGGGTTCGGTCTCGCGGCCGTCGTAGTTGGGCGCGAAGTCCACGGTGTTCTCGTGGATGGAGCGGACCATCTCCATCGCCGACTCGGCCAGCCGGCATTCCGTGTAGCGCATGGCCGCGGGCCGGTCGTCCAGCGTGCCGAAGTTGCCCTGCCCGTGCACGGTGGGCAGCCGCATCCAGAAGGGCTGCACCATGCGCACCAGCGCGTCGTAGATCGCGCCGTCGCCGTGCGGGTGCAGTCGACCCATCACCTCGCCGACCACCCGGGCGGACTTCACCGTGGCGTTCTCGGGGCGCAGGCCCATCTCGGCCATCTGGTACAGGATGCGCCGGTGCACCGGCTTGAGACCGTCGCGTGCATCGGGCAGCGCGCGGGAGTAGATGACCGAGTAGGCGTACTCGAGGAACGAGCCGCGCATCTCCTCGGCGACGTCGGTGTCGATGATGCGCTCTTCGGGGGTTGCCGGCGGCGGGGTGGTGGCCATGCCGCCATTCTGGCCGGCGAGGCCGGCTGCGTCGGGTAGCGGCGCGCTCAGTGCGCCAGGGCCACGGCAATCCGGGCGGCCAGCGCGGCGTTGGATTCCACCAGGGCGACGTTGGCGGCCACGGCGGACGGGCCCAGTCGTTGTTGCAGTTCGGCGAGCAGGAAGGGGGTGACCGCCTGGCCGCGTACGCCGGTGTGCTCGGCGGCGGCCAGTGCCGCGTCCAGTGCGGCGTCGTGTGCGGCCGGGTCCAGCGCGGCCCCGGCGGGCACCGGGTTGACCACCAGCACCCCGCCGCCGCCCAGCGCGCGGTGCTCGCGGATGACCCGGGCGACCGCGGCGGGGTCGTCCAGTCGCCAGCCGACGGGCAGGCCGGCGTCGGCCAGGTAGAAGCCGGGGAAGGTGTCCGTGCGGTAGCCGAGCACCGGCACCCCGAGGGTCTCCAGTTGCTCCAGCGTGCCGGGCACATCGAGCAGCGATTTCACCCCGGAGCAGACCACCGCGATCGGGGTCCGGGCCAGGGTGTCCAGGTCGGCGGAGACGTCCCGGCTGACCGCGGCGCCGCGGTGCACCCCGCCCAGGCCGCCGGTGGCGAAGACCGCAATGCCGGCCCGAGCGGCCAGGTGCGCGGTCGCCGAGACCGTGGTGCCACCGGTGCCGCCGGTGGCCATGGCCGGGGCGAGATCGCGCACGGAAAGCTTGCGCACGTCGCCCCGCTCGGCCAACGTCGCGAGCTCGGGGTCGGTGAGTCCGACGTGCACCTGACCGTCCAGCACGCCCACGGTGGCCGGCACGGCACCGCCCTCGGTGACCACCTGCTCCAGCCGACGGGCCAGCGCCAGGTTGTCCGGCCGGGGCAGACCGTGGGTGATGATCGTGCTCTCCAGCGCCACCACGGCCCGGCCGGCCGCCAGCGCGCGCTCGACGTCGCGGTGCACCCGGGCCCTGGACATGCTGGTCACGCTAGGCCGGCCGCGGCGTGTCAAACTTGCCGCATGTCGGAGACGGGTGTGGCTCGAGAGCTGCGTAGTGCGATCCAGCGCAGCGGCTACTACCCGGAATTGGTGGCCGAGGGCATCGACGTCGCCGTGGGCGAGGAGGCGGTGCTGTCCTGGCTGGTCCACCAGGAGACGACGCTGGACGCCGATTCCGTGCGCCGCCATGTCACCGTGCTGGCGTTGACCGCCACCCGGGTGATCGTCGGGCACACCGACGAGCACGGCGCGGACGAAGAGAACCCGACCGCCTACGCGACCACCTCGACGGAGTGTGTGCCGCTGCGCCGGGTGGGCACCGTGCTGGTCAGCCGCACCGTGGCCGACCCCGCCCGGCACGTGGTGGGCACCCCGCCCACCGAGGTGGTGCTCAACGTCGGCTGGGACGCGGTGCGTCGCATCGACCTGGAACCGGCCGGCTGCGGGGACGACTCCTGCGAGGCCGACCACGGCTTCACCGGCACCATGACCTCGGACGACCTGTCGCTGCGGGTCAGCGAAGTGGCCGACGGCCGGGAGGCAGTCGCGCAACTGCTGTCTTTCGCCACCGCACTGGCGGGCGCGGTCGGCCGGTGATTCCTACTCCACCGGCGTACGGGTCCGGAAGTCTGTGCGAGGTCCTGCCCGGGGTGCTGCATGCCCTCGGCGTGCCCGGTGAGAACGGCGCGTTGGGCCTGGCGCTGCCACCCCGGGTAGCCGTGTTGTTGGTCGACGGGCTGGGCGCGGACCTGTTGGCGGCGCACGCGAAGCGGGCCCCGGTGCTGAGCGCGCTGGCCGGCGCGCCGGAGGCGGGCCGGCTGACCGCCGGGTTCCCGTCCACCACCGCGACATCGTTGACCTCGCTGGGCACCGGGTTACCGCCCGGCGCGCACGGCGTGCTCGGTTTGAGCCTGCGGCGGCCGGACGGGGCGCTGCTGTCCACGTTGCAGTGGGACCCGGCGGTGGTCGACCCGGACGTTTGGCAACCGCACCGCACCGCGTTCGAGCGTGCGGCCGCGGCCGGCGTCGCGGTCAGCGCCGTGGGTCCGCGCAAGTTCCGCGGCAGCGGCCTGAACATCGCCGCACTGCGTGGCGCCAAACCACGGTGGGCGGAGTCGCCGGGGGAGTTGGCCGCGGTCACGCTGGACGTGCTGCGCAACGGGCCGGCCGGGGAGTCGGCGCTGGTCTACAGCTACTTCGGCGATCTGGACGCCACCGGCCACCGGGAGGGCTGCGAGTCCGCGGCCTGGGGCTACCAACTCGAACACGTGGACCGGTTGGTGGAGCAGATCGTGGCCGGGCTGACGCCGGGCACGGCGCTGGTGGTGACCGCCGATCACGGCATGCTCGACGTGCCCGCCGACGCCCGGATCAACGTCGATCAGCAGCCCGAGCTGCTCGAGGGCGTCGAGGTGCTGGCCGGTGAGCCGCGGGCTCGTTACGTGCACGCGCTGCCCGGCGCCGCCGCGGACGTGTTGGCCACCTGGCGTGAGGTCCTCGGCCCGCAGTGGTGGGTGTGCGAGCGGGGCACCGCGATCGCCGACGGCTGGTTCGGACCGCCGAATGCCGTGCGCCCGGAGGCCATCGGTGACGTGATCGCGGTGCCGTTGGGGTCGGGTGCGGTGGTGATGCCGAGCACCGAGCCGATCGTGTCCCGGTTGGTCGGCATGCACGGTGGGGTGAGTCCGGTCGAGCAGGAGATCCCGCTGCTCAGTGCTGTTGGTTGAGCGGAGCGGAGCCGACGTGTCCTTGATCAGCGTCAAGGAGCTCGCGATCGCTCTGGACTCCGCATCCCCGCCGGTGCTGTTGGACGTGCGCTGGCCGATTCCCGAACTGCTGCCCGACCGCGACGCATTCCTGGCCGGTCACCTTCCCGGCGCCCGTTTCGTGAACCTGGACGCCGAACTGTCCGCGCCGCCCGCCGGTGCCGACGGGGGCAGGCACCCACTGCCGGACCCGACCGCATTCAGTGCCGCGATGCGCGCGCACGGCGTCCGTGCCGACGTGCCGGTGGTGGTGCTCGACGGCGCCGCCGGGCCGGCCGCGGCCCGGGCGTGGTGGTGCCTGACGCACTTCGGTCACCCGGATGTCGCCGTGCTCGACGGGGGGTTCGCGGCCTGGCAGGCGGCCGGATTGCCGGTGGCCACCGGCGAACCGGGACCGATCGCGGTCGGGGACTTCGAGGCCGGGCCGGGCATCTTGCCGGTGTTGGATGCCGAGGGTGCCGCGAAGCTGGCCCGGCTGGGCGTGCTGCTCGATGCCCGGTCGGCTGCCCGCTACCGCGGTGAGGACCCGGTGGACCCGGTGCCCGGGCACATTCCCGGTGCGCACAGCGCGCCGACCGTGGAGAACACCACCGACGACGGGCGCTGGTCGCCGCAGGCGGCGCTGCGGGCGCGGTTCCAGGAACTGGGCGCGCTCGGCGCAGCCGAGGTCGGGGTGTATTGCGGGTCGGGCGTGACGGCCTGTCACACGATCCTGACGTTGGCCTGCCTCGGTGCGCCGATCCCGGCGCTGTATGTCGGGTCGTGGAGTGAATGGTCGGTTCGCGCGCTGCCGGTGGCCACCGGCGCGGACCACGGCTGACGGCCCGTCAGCCTGCACCCAGACAGACGAACCCCGGCAGGTCGGCGGTGGCCGAGGCGGCGGCCAATGCCTCGGCCGGGTCGGCCCCGGCGAGCAGTCGGCGGTGCAGGTCAACCATCAGCGTCCGGGTCGCGGCATCGTGCACCGGCAGCACCGGCGCGATCAGCGTCCTGGTGCCCAGCGCACACACGGCCGCGGACAGGCCGAGTAACTCATCGCCGGGCAGGATGGCACTTCGGGCCGCCTCGCACGCGGAGAGCACCAGCAGTTGAGGTGGCCGGGCGACCCGATCCAGGTCGTGCACCGTGAGCGGACCGTTGGCGAGTTGCAGCGCGGAGAACTGCGGGTTGTCCGCGCGGAATCGGCCGTGGCAGGCCAGGTGCGCGATCGCCGCCCGGTCCAGACCGGCGAGCACCGCGTCCACCCCGGCGGCCGCCCGGCGGAGCACCCGGGCGTCGGGATGCAGGCGGGCCAGGGCGTCGATCTCCTGGCCGGCGTGGCGCAAGCCGGGTCCGGCCGCGAGCAGCACCGGTCCGCGCCCAATCGGTTCGGCACCCGCGGCCGAGCACCACAGACGCAATGACGGCGCCACCTCCACCGGCCGGCCACGCAGCGACGGCAGCATGGCCCAGGGCAGCGCGTGCAACTCCGCGGTGGGCATCACCACCAAGGGACGGCCCGTCAGCTCCGGCAGGGTGCGCAGCAGCGCGGCATCCAGCACCGCGGTGCTGTGCGCGAGACCGGTGCGCGCCGCCGCGTCGTCCGCATCTCGACACAGCCGATGGCAGGCGAAGCGCAGCCAATCCAGCTCGGCCGCCCGCGGCGCCCACGCACCGAGATCGTGCACCCGGTGCCGGCCCGCGACCAGGCTGATCGCCAGCAGCCGCTCGTCCCGGCGCAGGTAGCAGACCAGTGCCCGCCCGGCGAGCAGCTCGCGCAGCTGACCCGGCCACCGTTGCCCGCCGGCGGCGCCGCCGCGGGCGTGCCGCGCCCGGGCCTGCACAGCTCGCTCCAGGCGCACCTGCTCGGCCGCGTCGCCG
>DASXPS010000156.1 GCA_036493475.1 Sporichthyaceae bacterium
GTAGAGACTCGTGTGAGCCGCCGAGAGTGCCTGGTTGATCGGGTCGCTGCCGGCGAAGTCCTGCGGCTTGTAGTCGCGTCGTTCCCAGTCCACGCCCGTGCGTTGCGCCTGTGCCCGGTAGACACGCCGGATGCGGGTGCCTTCGAGATTGTCCCGGAGTTCGTTGAACTTCGGTGGCGGTCCATGATCGTCAGGCGGCGGTCACGGTGTCAGTGTGCGCGGTCGTACTGACAGTTTCGGCGGCGACCTGCCGCTGCAGCGCGGTCCGTAGCGCGGGTAGGTGTAGATGACCGTTGACCCGGCGGAACTGCTTGCCGGCCTCGACCATCCCCGCCGCGCACCAGCGCAGCGCCATCTGCCCGTCCCGCCAGCGTTTCACGTTGGTCGCATGATCTCGGCAGATGGAGATCATCGACTCGATGGCGTTGGTCGAGCGCATCGTGCGGGCCAACGTGGGCGGCACCGCCAGCCGTAGCACGGTCAGGGTCTCGGCCAGGCCTTCCCGCAGCGAGGCCGCCGCCCCGGGATGAGTCCGGTCCAGCTCGGCGGCCAGCGTCTCCAGCTGGGCCTGCGCGGTCAGCGCGCTGTCGGCATGGTAGGCATCCCGCATCCGTCGTTGCACCACGCTGCGCAGTTTCTCCGGGAGCTTGTCCACCACGTTCCGGATTTTGTGCAGTTGGCAGCGTTGGACCACCGGGTGATCGAACACGTCGGCGACCGCTCGACGCAGTGCCTTCGACCCGTCGATCACCGCCAGGACCGGGCGGGTGACATCCAGGCCGCGTTCCCGCAGGCCCACGATCAACTCCCTCACCAGGGTCGCGTTCTCCGTCGAGCCCTCCACCAGCGCCAGCGGATGCTTGGTGCCATCGATACCGATGCCCAACGCCACGACACAGCAGTGCTCCCCGAAGTGCACCCCGTCCACCATGAACGCCACCAAGTCCAGTGTGGACAGATCGGCGGCGAGAAGTGCGGCCAGCGCGGTCTCGGTGGCGGCCACGAACTTGCGCGACACCGCCGACTTGCTCGTCCCCGACGCGGTGTCGGCGACCCGTGCGCCCACCGGTTCCAGACCAGCGACGTAGTGGCGGGCCGACAGCCCGGCCAGCATCCGCTCCAACGCCATCCGCCCCAACACGTCGGTGTCGTTGAGGACCTCATAGCAGGGCAGCGGCAGTTCACCGGAGCCATCCACGGCGCGCATCCGGGGCCGAGCGACCGGCACCCGCCGCCCACCCAGGGGCACCGAGCCGGGGCCGTGCCCGTGGCGCACCGCGACCCGGTCGCGGTTGTGCCGGTCACGCGGCCCGCATGCCGCGGCCACGTCGGACTCCATCATGGCGGTCAGTACCTGCAGGCCCGCACCTACCGCCAGGGCGAGCAGGCCCTCACGCAGGTCGGTGGTGATCTCGCCCAGCGCGATGCTGACCTGTTCGGGCACGGCGATCCGGGTCGTATCGATCTTCGATGTCTGGTAGTTCTTGTCCACGGCGGTCCCCTTGCTGGTTGGGTTGTCCTGGCAGACGCCCAACACCTACCTCATGGCGGGTCTCAGGCGGGGGACCGCCACCCGAGAAGTTCCACGAGACCTGGGACAAGCTCCGGTGAGCCGTTCTTCGTAGATTCGCAAGCCTTCTGCGCTCGATTCCAGCGCGGCGGAGTTGTCCAATTCGGCCTGGCTGAGGGCAAGGTTGAGCAGGGTGGTGCCCTTGCAGAAGTTGCTGACGAGCAAGCGACCGCGCCACCCA
>DASXPS010000157.1 GCA_036493475.1 Sporichthyaceae bacterium
GCGAAGAAGGCCGCGCCTGCGAAGAAGGCCGCGCCTGCGAAGAAGGCCGCGCCTGCGAAGAAGGCCGCGCCCCCCGCCAGGAAGGCAACGACCCCCGCGAAGAAGGTCGCCGCGCCGCCTACTAAGAAGGCAGCTCCGGCGAAGAAGGCCGCGCCCGCGACGAGGGCCGCGGCACCCGCCAAGAAGGCCGCGGCACCCGCCAAGAAGGCCGCTCCCGCCAAGAAGGCCACCGTGGCACCCGCCACGAAGGCCGCCGCTACCCCTGCCAAGAAGGCGGCTCCGGCCACCAAGAGAGCGCCCACCGCCAAGGCCCCCGCCCGGACGGCTCCGGCCACCAAAGCCCCCGCCCCGCGCGCGCCCAGCCGGCCGAGCGCGCCGGCAAGCAAGCCGGTCGCCCCGCCCACGCCGCCGGCCCCCCGCGCCGAGAAGTGGACCGCAGCCGAGGTGCGGGCGCTGCGCGCGGAACTGTCCGCGGACATGGAACGGCTGCGCACAGAGATCGCCGCGGCCCGCAACGAACGGGAATCACTGCTGCGCGACTACGGCGACGGTTCCGGCGAGGACCAGGTCGACGCGGGCACCAAGACCTTCGAGCGCGAGCACGAGATGTCGCTGGCAAACAACGCCATGGACATGCTCCAGCAGGACGAGCGGGCGTTGGCCCGGCTCGACGACGGCAGCTACGGCCAGTGCGAATCCTGCGGCAACCCGATCGGCAAGGAGCGCCTGCAGGCGTTCCCCCGGGCCACCCTCTGCATGTCCTGCAAACAGCGACAGGAGCGTCGCTGACTACGCATTGTGGCCTCCGTAGCAGCCGTTTACCGTTTCGTGACAATTCGGACATTCGGCATTGGGGAAGAGGTGAGAACCTGTCGCAGTGAGTGACCTCGCCGCGGCCGAACCTCCCCCCGCAACGCTGCGGCCGTTGACGGCAGCCCCCCGCTTGGTGTCGGTACACACCGCGCGCCAGCCCGAGCGGACCCGGTCCGCCCGCATTCCGCGCATCGTCGTGCTGTTCTCCGTCGCGGTCTTCGTCTACCTCAGCGACGTGCTCACCAAATTTCTCGCGGTGGCCCTGCTCACCGAGGACGACCCGGTCCGGATCCGGCACACCAGGATCACCCTGCGGTTGATCCGCAACCCCGGCGCCGCGTTCGGTCTGGGCGTGGGCGCCACGGTGCTGTTCACACTCATCACCGCGGTGGTCATCGGGGCCGTGTTGCGTACTGCGCGGCGGTTGGACAGCCTGCGCTGGGCAGTGGCCCTGGGGCTCCTGCTGGGCGGTTCGCTGGGCAACCTCAGCGACCGGCTGTCCCGCGCGCCGGGCCCGCTGCGCGGGCACGTGGTGGACTTCGTGGACATCCCGGGCTGGCCGATCTTCAACCTGGCCGACGCCTACATCTGCCTTGCGGGGCTGCTGATCGTCCTGCTGGCGCTGCGCAACGTCCCGATCTCGGGTCGCCACCGCCGCCGCTGAGTGATTAGCCTCCCTGGCGTGGCCGGGGGAGAATTGCGTGCGCTGCCGGTGCCCGACGGGCTGGACGGCGAGCGGGTGGACGTCGCCCTGGCTCGGCTGTTCGGACTGAGCCGCTCCCGCGCCGCGGACCTGGCCACCGCCGGTCGGGTGGCGATGGATGGCGCCCAGATGGGCAAGTCCGATCGGTTGGCCGCCGGTGGCTGGCTGGAGGTGGAACTGCCCGTCGACGAGCAGCCCACGGCCGAGGTCGTCGCGGAGACCGTCGAGGGCCTGACGATCGTGCACGACGACGAACACATCGTGGTCGTGGACAAGCCCGTCGGGGTGGCCGCCCATCCCAGCCCCGGCTGGACCGGCCCCACGGTGATCGGCGGGCTGGCCGGCGCCGGTTACCGCGTCTCCACCGGCGGGGCCGCGGAGCGGCAGGGCATCGTGCACCGGCTCGACGTGGGCACCAGCGGGCTGATGGTGGTGGCCAAGTCCGAACGTGCGTACACGCTGCTCAAGCGGGCGTTCCGGGAGCGCACCGTGGAGAAGATCTACCACGCGCTGGTGCAGGGCCATCCCGACCCGAGCCGGGGAACCGTCGACGCCCCGATCGGCCGGCACCCGGTGCACGACTACAAGTGGGCGGTGGTCTCCGAGCAGCAGGGCGGGCGGCCCAGCGTCACCCACTACGACACCCTCGAGGCGTTCCCACACGCCAGCCTGCTCAGCATCAAGTTGGAGACCGGGCGCACCCACCAGATCCGGGTGCACATGGCTGCGTTGCGCCACCCGTGCGTGGGTGACGCCACCTACGGGGCCGACCCGACGCTGTCCGCCCGGCTGGGCCTGACCCGGCAGTGGTTGCACGCCGTCTCGTTGTCCTTCGAGCACCCGGACACCGGCCAGTGGGTGTCGTTCACCAGCGAGTACCCGGCGGATCTCGCGCATGCCCTGGCCGCGGTGGGCCATAGCTGAGGGGGCATAAGGTTCGGCCATGCCCACGTCGTTCAGCGGCATTCCCGCCGCCGCACTGGACTTCTACGAGGACCTCGAGGTCGACAACTCCAAGTCGTTCTGGACCGCGCACAAGGCCGTCTATGACGAGTCCGTGCGGGCGCCCATTGAGGAGTTGGCCGGCGCGTTGGCCGACGAGTTCGGGCCCGGCAAGTACTTCCGGCCCTACCGCGACGTCCGGTTCAGCGCCGACAAGACCCCGTACAAGACCCACCAGGGCGTCTGGTTCGACCAGGCCAAGACCTACTTCCACATCTCTGCGGCCGGCCTGTTCGTAGCCGCGGGGTATTGGCGCACCTCGCCCGCGCAGGTCGCGCGACTGCGCCGGGCCATCGACACCGAGCTGCCCGGCGAGGCGCTGGAGAAGGCCGTCGCCGCGATGACCAAGAAGGGCTTCGAGATCGGCGGCGAGCAGCTGACCCGGGTGCCCAAGGGGTTCGACAGGGAGCATCCGCGCGCGGACCTGCTGCGGCACAAGACGCTCACCTCGCACCGCGATGTCGGCTGCCCGGACTGGCTGCACACGGCCAAGGTCAAGACCGAGATCGCCAAGATGTGGCGGAACCTCCAGCCGCTCACGTCGTGGCTGGACAAGCACGTCGGACCGGACTGAGGGCCCCACCGCGGCGCCCGCCACGCCTGATCTGGCCCTTGTGCCACACCCGTCACAACCCGGATCAAGATCGCCGGTGCGACGCGCCGGGCCGGCCTGGACGGAGCCGGCCGGGGACAAAATTGTCGGAACCGGCGGTTAGTGTTCGGCCCAGTCCCGGGCGTGTCCGGGGCGATGGAACGGCGGGAGGGGTGCACGTTGGGGACCCCGACCGGCAACGGACGTAGCGACTCCTTCGTGCACCTGCACGTGCACACCGAGTACTCGATGCTCGACGGCGCGGCCCGGCTGGACGATCTGTTCCGCGGCTGCGAGCAGATGGGCATGCCTGCGCTGGCCATGACCGACCACGGCAACGTGTTCGGCGCCTACGATTTCGTGAAGAAGGCCAACGCGGCGGGCATCAAACCCATCATCGGCATGGAGGCCTACCTCACCCCCGGCACGCACCGGGGCGAGCGCACCAGGGTGCGCTGGGCCGACGGTGGCGAGGACGACGTTTCCGGGTCCGGGTCCTACACCCACATGACGCTGCTGGCCACCGACAACAAGTCGATGCACAACCTGTTCCGGCTGTCCTCCCGGGCCAGCCTGGAGGGGTTCTTCTACAAGCCGCGCGCGGACCGGGAACTGCTCGAGGAGTACGGCAAGGGCCTGATCGCCACCACCGGATGTCCGTCCGGGGAGATCCAGACCTGGCTGCGCATCGGGGACTACGCCAAGGCCAAGCAGGCGGCGTCGGACTTCCGGGACATCTTCGGTGCGGAGAACTTCTTCTGCGAGCTGATGGACCACGGCATCGGCATCGAGAAGCGCGCCCACGACGGGCTGATGCGGCTGGCCAAGGACCTCAATCTGCCGCTGGTCGCGACCAACGACCTGCACTACGCCGCCGCCGAGGACGCCTCCGCGCACGAGGTGCTGCTGTGCGTGCAGTCCGGCAAGACGCTGGCCGACCCGAACCGGTTCAAGTTCGACGCCAGTGACTTCTACCTGAAGAGCCCGGCGGAGATGCGCGGGCTCTGGCAGGACCAGTACGGGCTGCGCGAGGCGTGCGACAACACCCTGCTGATCGCCGAACGCTGCCAGATGTCCTTCTCCAGCAGGAATCTGATGCCCCGTTTCCCGGTCCCGGACTCCGAGACCGAGGAGACCTGGCTGCGCAAGGAGGTGGCCCGCGGGCTGGCCACCCGGTTCCCCGGCGGGGTGTCCGAGACGCACCGCAAGCAGGCCTCCTACGAGACCGACATGATCATCAAGATGGGGTTCCCGGGGTACTTCCTGGTGACCGCGGACCTCGTGCAGTACGCCAAGGACAACGGCATCCGGGTCGGGCCCGGCCGTGGGTCCGCGGCCGGGGCGCTGATCGCCTACGCGCTGGGCATCACCGAGCTGGACCCGCTGGAGCACGGCCTGATCTTCGAGCGGTTCCTCAACCCCGAGCGCATCTCGATGCCCGACATCGACATGGACTTCGACGAGCGCCGGCGCGGCGACATGATCCGCTACGCCACCGAGAAGTACGGCGAGGAACGCGTCGCGCAGATCATCACCTACGGCACCATCAAGGCCAAGGCGGCGATCAAGGACGCCTCCCGGGTGCTTGGCTACCCGTTCGCGATGGGCGAGCGCATCACCAAGGCGATGCCGCCCGCGGTGATGGGCAAGGACATCCCGCTGTCCGGGATCTTCGACCCGAAGAACTCTCGGTACGGCGAGGCCGGTGAGTTCCGGGCGTTGTACGAGTCGGACCCCGATGTGAAGAAGGTGGTCGACACCGCCAAGGGCCTGGAGGGCCTCAAGCGCCAATGGGGGGTGCACGCCGCGGGCGTGATCCTGTCCGCCGAGCCACTGCTCGATGTGATCCCGATCCAGCGACGCGAGCAGGACGGCGCGATCATCACCCAGTTCGACATGGGTGCCTGCGAGTCGCTCGGCCTGCTGAAGATGGACTTCCTGGGCCTGCGCAACCTCACCGTGCTCGACGACTGCCTGTACAACATCACGCTCAACGGCGGCCGGCCGTTGGTGCTGGAGACCCTGAAACTGACGGACCGTAAGGCCTACGAGCTGCTGGCCCGGGGCGACACGCTCGGCGTCTTCCAGCTCGACGGCGGTCCGATGCGCTCCCTGCTGCGTTCGCTGGCCCCGGATAGCTTCGAGGACGTTTCCGCGGTGCTCGCGCTGTACCGGCCGGGCCCGATGGGCGCCAACGCGCACAACGACTACGCCGACCGCAAGAACGGCCGCAAGCCGGTCGAGCCGATCCACCCGGAGCTCGCCGAACCGCTGGCCGACATCCTCGGCGACACCTACGGCCTGATCGTCTACCAGGAACAGGTCATGGCCATCGCGCAGCAGCTGGCCGGGTACTCCCTGGGGGCCGCGGACCTGCTGCGCCGGGCGATGGGCAAAAAGAAGAAGGAGATCCTGGACAAGGAGTACATCCCGTTCTCCGGGGGGATGAGGGCCAACGGGTACTCCGAGGGCGCGATCATGACGCTCTGGGACATCCTGGTCCCGTTTTCCGACTATGCGTTCAACAAGGCACACACCGCCGGCTACGGCCTGGTGTCCTACTGGACCGCGTATCTCAAGGCCAATCACCCCGCCGAGTACATGGCGGCGTTGCTCACCAGCGTGCGCGACGACAAGGACAAGTCTGCGCTCTACCTCAACGAGTGCCGCCGCATGGGCATCAAGGTGTTCCCGCCGGACGTCAACGCCTCCGACGCCAACTTCACCCCACGCGGGCAGGACATCGTGTTCGGGCTGTCCGCGGTGCGCAACGTGGGCACCGGGGTGGTCGCGGGCATCGTTGCCGCGCGCGCGGAGCAGGGCGCGTTCACCGATTTCCAGGACTTCCTGCGCAAGGTGCCCGCCACCGTGTGCAACAAGAAGACCATCGAGTCGCTGATCAAGGGCGGCGCCTTCGATTCCCTCGGGCACACCCGCCGGGGTTTGCTGCAGGTCCACGAGCGGGCTATCGACGCGATCATCGACGTGAAGCGCAACGAGGCGATCGGCCAGGACTCATTGTTCGGCCCGCACTCAATGGGCACTGGCGACGACGCGGGCCCGGGCGCGGAGACCATGTTCGACGTGGAGATCCCCACCGCCGAGTGGGACAAGTCCATGTTGCTCGCGCACGAGCGGGAGATGCTCGGGCTCTACGTCTCCGACCATCCGTTGCAGGGCATCGAGCACGTGCTGGCCGCGGTGGCGGACTGCTCGATCGCGGCGTTGGCCGACGCGGAGGACCGCGCCGAGGGGTCGATGATCACCGTGGCCGGACTGGTCACCGGGGTGGCCCGCAAGATGACCAAGCAGGGCAACCAGTGGGCGATCGCCACCGTCGAGGACCTCGGCGGGGCGATCGAGTGCATGTTCTTCCCCGCGGTCTATGGGGTGGTCGGGCCGCTGCTGGCCGAGGACACCGTGGTCGCGGTCAAGGGCCGATTGGACCGGCGGGAGGACGTGCCCCGCATCGTCGGTTCCGAGTTGTCCCTGCCGGACGTCTCGCGCAGCGCCTCCGGCCCGGTCGCCGTGCACCTGCCCGCGGTGCGCTGCACCCCGCCGTTGGTGGAACGGCTGCGCGAGGTACTCGCCGCACACCCCGGCCCGACCGAGGTGCATCTGCACCTGCAGGCCCGGGCGCGGACCACCGTGATGCGGCTGGAGAAGGGCCCCCGGGTGACCGCCTCGCCCGCACTCATGGGTGATTTGAAAGCGCTGCTCGGCTCGTCCTGCCTCGGTTGAATCGCGGGACCCTGCAATGAGTGGCGACGGTAGGAGCCGCTCCATGACTTTCGCAGGTCAGCCGAACGTACGGATTCAGCCGACGACCGGATGGTCCGCGGCTCCGGCTCTGGCGTGGCCGGCCCACGCGGTTGCACCCTTGTCGTTGTCAGGGAGTACCCGGGGTCGGTGCCGCTGGAGGTGCGGGGTGCGGATGGTGGGGGCGCGTGCCCAGCGATCGAGGATGGTGCTCGCGGCGTGTGCCGCCGCGGTTGTCCTCGCGGCGCTGTTCGCGGGCGCGGGGCTGGCCACCGGCGTCGGCTCCACCGACCACACCCCGGACGCCAAGACCAGCACGGTGCGGGACATCGCCCGCTGAGGCGAGCGGCCGATCGGGATCATCCGAACGCGTGCCCCGATTCGGTGCGGCGTCCGTGTCGTGGTGGACTAGGAGCGTGGGCACCCGGACCAGGACCGATCGTCGTCGTGGTCCCAGAATCCTCACCGCCGCGCTCAGCGCGGCAATCCCCGCGCTGCTCACCCTGCTGCTCGCGCCCTACGTCGGGATGCTCTGGGAGTGGGTGGCGCCCGCGCCGACCTACATCAATCTCGGCGGCGCGATCTACCTGAAGAACCAGGACACCTCCGAGTTCATCAATGCCGATCTCTGGTTCTTGATCATCGGGCTGGCGGTCGGGGTGCTCAGTGGCGGTTTGGCTTACTGGCGCTACCGCAAGGCGTTGCCGGCCATGATCGGACTGACTGTGGCCGCGTTCGTGGCGGCGATGATCGCCCGGCACGTCGGGGTGGAGTTCTCCCCGCCGCCCATCGCGCAGGCCGCCGCCGGCACCCCGGACGGCGCCAGCGTGCACGCGGCGATCGTGCTGCAGGCGCACAGTCTGCTGCTCAGCTGGCCGGTGGGGGTGCTGCTCGCCTACGTCTGCCTGATCGCCGGCCTGGAACGGGCGAGCGAACGCTCAGTTGAGGCTCTGCCCGCGGCCGATGAGGTCGGTGCCGGGGAGGGACGGGAGATGGGTGAGGAGCTGCCGTTCGCGACGCAGCAGAGCGAGCTCGGCTCGTAGCCGGGTGGCGGCGTTCGGCTCGGAAAGCAACTGCTGTTTGTCGCGCAGATCCAGCACCATCGCCGCGGCCACCAGATAGGACAACAACAGCGGGTCGGTGGGCAGCTCCTGATTGGTGCGCGGAGCCTGGCCTGCCGAGCTGAGCATTCGGTCGACGTAGTCCAGGTAGGCGGCGGTGGTGGCCCGGGCCAGCGCCGCCGCGTCCTCGCCGGGCTCCTCGTCGAGATAGGTGACCTCGCCGACCAGGTACATCCCGGACGCGTCCACCTCGTGCAACCGGAAGCGCCGGGTGCCGGTGGTGAGGATGTCGAAGCGGCCGTCGGGCAGTGCCTCGACGTGACGCAGGGTGGCGGTGCAGCCCACGTCGTACAGCCCGGGCTGCGCCTGTCCGGCCTCCCGGCCGCTGGAGATGGCGATCACGCCGAACGCCGCGGGCTGCTCGGCGCCGCCGGTCAGGTCACCGACCAACTGCCGGTAGCGCTCCTCGAAGATGTGCAGCGGCAGCTGCAACCCCGGATACAGCACGGTGCTCAGCGGGAACAGCGGTAGCCGCTCGGTCACGGGCCCGAGCCTAGAGCCGGAGGAGAACGCGCGGGTCGGCCGAATGCTCGACGCGGCGCCGGCGCCGAACCGACGCTCATGGCCGGACAGCTAAATGAGGGGGCCAATCCGGGCGCCGCCGTAGACTCGAGGGGTGATTCCCGTCCTCGACCTGCGCGGATACGCCCTTCACGGGCCCGCCGACGTCCCGCGTGAGCTGCTGCCCCGGGCCGCGGCCGACGTGGCGACCACGCTGGAGGCGGTACGGCCGATCTGCGACGACGTGCGGGCCCGCGGCGTGGCCGCGGTGCTGGACTACGCCGAGCGCTTCGACGGGGTGCGGCCGGCGAGTACGCGGGTGCCGGCCGAGGTGCTGGACAAGGCGCTGGTCGATCTGGACCCGGCGGTCCGCGAAGCGCTGGAAGAGGCCGCCCGGCGAGCGCGGATTGTGCACTCCGCGCAGCGCCACCCGGACGCGGTGATCGACGTCAGCCCGGGCGGGGTGGTCACCGAGCGCTGGGTGCCCGTGCGCCGGGTCGGGCTCTACGTGCCCGGCGGCGTGGTCGCCTACCCGTCCAGCGTGGTGATGAACGTGGTCCCGGCGCAGGTGGCCGGGGTGGAATCACTCGCGGTCAGCTCCCCGCCGCAGGTGGACAACGACGGCTGGCCGCACCCGGTGGTGCTGGCCGCGTGTGCGCTGCTCGGCGTGGCAGAGGTCTACGCCGCCGGCGGCGCGCAGGCCATTGCGATGTTCGCGCACGGCACCGAGGAGTGTGAGCGGGTCGACCTGGTCACCGGGCCGGGCAACGTCTACGTGGCCGCGGCCAAGCGGCTGCTCAAGGGCATCATCGGCATCGACGCCGAGGCCGGCCCGACCGAGATCGCCATCCTGGCCGACGCGGGTGCGGACCCGGTGTACGTCGCTGCGGACCTGATCTCGCAGGCCGAGCACGACGAGAACGCCGCATGCCTGTTGGTCACGCCGAGCGCGGCGTTGGTGGACGCGGTGCAGGTCGAGGTCGACCGGCAGCGCGGGGTCTCGCTGAACCAGACCCAGGTGAACTCGGCGTTGGCCAACTCCTCCGCGCTGGTGTTGGTCGCCGATCTGGACGCCGGATTGGCGGTGGTCGACGAATGGGCCGCCGAGCACCTGGAGATCCTCACCGCGGACGCGGCGGCGATGGCCCGCAAGGTGCGCAACGCGGGTGCGATCTTCATCGGGCCGTGGGCGCCGGTGAGCCTGGGGGACTACCTGGCCGGGTCCAACCACGTGCTGCCCACCGGCGGCACCGCGCGGCACAGCGGCGGGCTGTCCGTGCACTCGTTCCTGCGCAGCGTGCACCTGGTGGAGTACGGCGAGGACGCGTTGCGCGAGGTGGCCGGGCACATTGACGCGCTCGGCGGAGCGGAGCACCTGCTGGCGCACATCAATGCCGTGCGCGTTCGAGTCCCCCGCGAGGATTGATGGACACCGATCTGCCGTTGCGGGACGACCTGCGCGGGCTGTCCGCGTACGGGGCGCCGCAGCTCGACGTCGCGGTGCGGCTGAACACCAACGAGAACCCGTTCGGGCCGTCGGTGGCGCTGGCCGCGGATCTGGCCGCGGCGGTGCAGGAGGTGGCGCTGTCGCTGAACCGCTATCCGGACCGAAACGCCGAGGCGCTGCGGTTCGATCTGGCCGAGTATCTCGGTTACGGCCTCAGCGGGGACTGCCTCTGGGCGGCCAATGGCTCCAACGAAATCATCCAGCAGATGTTGATGGCCTTTGCTGGGGCCGGTCGCACGGCGTTGGGTTTCGAGCCGTCCTACTCCATGCACCGGCTGATCTCACTGGCCACGCAGACCGAGTGGATCAACGGCTACCGCGAGGCCGACTTCACTCTGGACGTTGACCACGCGCTCGCGCAGGTCGCCGAGCACCGGCCGGACGTGGTGTTCCTGACCTCGCCGAACAATCCCACCGGTACTGCGCTGCCACTCGAGGTGATCGAGGCGGTCTACGACGCCGCGCCGGGCATGGTGGTGGTGGACGAGGCGTACGCGGAGTTCGCCCGAGACGGCGTACCCAACGCGCTCAGCATCCTGGCGGGCCGCAAGCGCCTGGTGGTCTCGCGAACGATGTCCAAGGCGTTCGCCATGGCCGGGTTGCGGGTCGGGTATCTGGCCGCCCACCCAGAGGTGGTGCAGTGTCTTGCCTTGGTGCGACTGCCCTATCACCTCTCCGAGTTGACCCAGGCCGCGGCGCGGGTCGCGTTGCGCCATCAGGTGGATCTGCTGCGCACGGTCGCGCAACTGCGCGAGGAGCGGGACCGGTTGGTCGCCGAGCTCGCCGCGCAGGGTTGCGTGGTGGTGCCCTCGGACGCCAACTTCGTGTTGTTCGGCGGGCTCACGGACGCCGCAGCGGTCTGGCGTGCGGTGCTCGATCGCGGTGTGCTGATTCGGGATGTCGGATTGCCTGGCTGGTTGCGGGTGACCGCCGGCACCCCGGAGGAGAACGAGACGTTCCTCGAGGCCTTGCGCGCCGTCCGCAAGCAGAGCCCGGATTTATTCGTCCAGGAAGGAAGCTGACGCGATGTCACGCACCGGTCGGGTGGAGCGGGTGACCAAGGAGTCCTCCGTTCTGGTCGAGGTCGATTTGGACGGCAGCGGCAAGCTGGACATCGCTACCGGCCTCGGCTTCTACGACCACATGCTCTCCCAGTTGGGCAAGCACGGCCTGTTCGACCTCACCGTGAAGACCGAGGGCGATCTGCACATCGACTCCCACCACACCGTCGAGGACACCGCGATCGCGCTGGGCACCGCATTCCGCCAGGCGCTGGGCGACAAGGCCGGGGTGCGTCGATTCGCGGATTCGCTGGTTCCGTTGGACGAAACCTTGGTGCGGGTCGCGGTGGATCTCTCGGGGCGGCCGTATCTGGTGCACACCGAGCCCGACGGGCAGGCCCCGATGATCGGGGAGTACGACACCAAGCTGACCCGGCACGTGTGGGAATCCTTCGTCAACGCCGCGCAGATCACCCTGCACGTGGACGTGCTGCGCGGGCGGATTGCGCACCACATCGCCGAGGCGCAGTTCAAGGGCGTGGCCCGAGCGCTGCGCGAGGCGGTGGCCATCGATCCGCGGGAAAGCGGCGTGCCGTCCACCAAGGGCACGCTGTGACCCTCGTTGCGTCCGAAGAACTGTGGGTGCCCGGACACTGTTCTTCGGACACAACGGGGGTGGAGGGG
This sequence comes from Sporichthyaceae bacterium, assembly GCA_036493475.1. Taxonomy (NCBI): domain Bacteria; kingdom Bacillati; phylum Actinomycetota; class Actinomycetes; order Sporichthyales; family Sporichthyaceae; species Sporichthyaceae bacterium. The sequence continues at coordinate 11,684 of DASXPS010000157.1, forward strand.
TGACGGCGCCCAAGGTGGTGGTGCTCGACTACGGGTCGGGCAACCTGCGCTCCGCACAGCGAGCCTTGGAGCGGGTAGGGGCGCAGGTCGAGGTGACCGCGGACCGCGCGGCAGCGGAGGGCGCCGACGCTCTGGTGGTGCCCGGTGTCGGGGCGTACGCGGCGTGCATGGTCGGCCTGCGTGACGTGAGCGGACCCGAGATCATCCGCGAACGGCTGGGCGCAGCGCGTCCGGTGCTGGGCATCTGCGTGGGCATGCAGGTGCTGTTCGAGCGTGGCGTGGAGCACGGGGTGACCACCGAGGGCTGCGCGCAGTGGCCGGGCGTGGTGGAACGGCTGACCGCACCGGTGCTGCCGCACATGGGCTGGAACACCGTGGACGTGCCCGAGGACACCGTGTTGTTCAAGGGGATCGGTGACGCCCGCTTCTACTTCGTGCACTCCTATGCCGCGCGGGAGTGGACGCGGGGGGCAGCCGGGCCGGCCGGCGCGCCGCTGGTCACCCGGGCCACCCACGGTGAGCCGTTCGTGGCCGCGGTGGAGGACGGGACCTTGTGCGCCACCCAGTTCCATCCGGAGAAGTCCGGGGACGCGGGCGCGGCGCTGTTGGAGAACTGGCTCCGCACGTTGAACTGACGGAGCATCAGTCATGGCCAAGGAACGCGCCGTCCGGCGCGCCCAGCGCGAGGCCGAGGCGGCGGCGCGGGCCGCGCAGCGAGCCAAGGAGGTCGCTCGGGCGGTCCGGCGGCGGGCGTGGCGGGATCGGCTGCGGTCGCTGCTGCCGTCCCGTCGACCGCGTCCGGACAGCGTGTTGGCTCAGCGCCGGCGCACGGAGAACCTGATCGTGCTCGGGCTGTTCGCGCTCGCTCAACTGCTGGGCTGGATGGTCCTGCACAGCGTCCGGGCCAGTTTGGGCCTGCTGTTGTTCAGCGCCTTCGTGCTGCCCGTGGTGCTGACCCTCGCTTTCGACCGCCGCAGCCGGTGATTCACCCGATCGAGTGAACGTTCGTTGCAGACTGTTGATGGAAAGTGACGGTGGGTAGTTCTGGGCGTATGAAACGATTCCGCATCCCTGTTCTCGTCACCGCGCTGTGTGCGTCGCTCCTCGCCGGACCGGTGGGCACGGTGTCCGCGGCGACCGGGCCGCCGCTGGTCCGGCCGGCGTTCACCGTGGCGCCCGCGAACGGTGCCACCGTGGGCGTTGCGCAGCCACTGGCGGTCACTTTCGCGCAACCGGTCGCCGATCGGGCCGCGGTGCAGTCCTCGCTGCAGGTCACGACGACACCGTCGGTACGCGGCGCCTGGTATTGGCTCGACGACCAGCACCTCGATTACCGACCGGAGCATTTCTGGGCGGCCGGTACCCGTGTGGCGCTGCGCACCGGGCCGGGGGCGCCGGTGTCCGCGTTTACTGTCGGGCGGGATCAGGAGATCCGGGTGGACGCCCGCCACCACCGCATGGTGGTGTTGCGCGACGGCGTGCCGATCAAGCGCTTCCGGGCGAGTACCGGCAAGGACGGTTGGGAGACCCGCAACGGCACCGAGGTGATGATGGAGCGGGTCGGCGCCAAGCACTGGACGCCGGGCTCGATCAACGCGCCCGAGCAGTACTCGCTGTACTCGAAATACGCCATCCGCATCACGCAGAGCGGCGAGTTCGTGCACGACGCCCCGTGGACTCACAAGAAGATCGGCAAGCACAACACCACCCACGGCTGCGTCGGGTTGCACACCAACGACGCCAAGTGGATCTGGCAGCACAGCATGGTCGGCGACCCGGTGATCGTGCACGGGTCGTCGCGGGACGACCAGGCCGTGGCGAATCGCTACGACGACTGGAACATCCCGTGGGCGACGTGGGTGAAGGGCGATGTCGGCAAGCACTGATTGATCATCAGATTCTTTACCTGAATGGGAAGTACGGGTCCACCGGCAGGGCCGAAACTGTCGGTGGTCGCGCGTAGGTTCGTCTCATGGACACCGGGCCGGTGCAGGCATTCGCGGAGTTGGAGTCCGCGCTGTGCGAGGTCCGCAAGACCTTCGAGAACCTGTGGCAGTTGCACGAGCACGACGTGGTGGATCTGATCCGCCGCCAACACCTCGCGCTCGCCCAGTTGCAGTTCCTCGGGTTGGATCTGCTCACCGAGGCGCGACAACGCTCGATCCCGGATCGCCACGCCGCGACCTCACCGCAGAACTGGCTGGGCGGATTGTTGCGGCTCACCCCGGGTGAGGCCAAACGCCGGGTGCGGGTCGCGGAGGCGTTGACCAACCGCTACCGGGACACCGCCGCGGCCTTCGCCGAGGGACTGGTCGAGGAGGATCAGGCCGCGGTGATCGCCACCCTGATCGACGGACTGCCCGATTGCGCCACCCACGAGCAGCGCCGGCGCGCCGAGGCGTTCCTGCTGGCGCAGTCCCGCGTGCTGGATGCCGACGGGTTGCGTGGGTTGGGCAAGAAGATGCACGAGGTGATCGACCCCGACGGCACCCTGGAACGCGAGCGCGAGGCCAAGCACAAGCGGGCCGCGCACTTCCGCAACCACGGGGACGGGACCCAGACGTTCAACTGGCGCGACACCGACGAGATGATGGCCACGCTCAAGGCCGCCCTCGACCCGTTGGCCGCACCCCGACCCGCCCAGAACGGTGAGGCGGACCCGCGGCTACCCTCCCAGCGCCGCGCCGATGCCATCAGCGACCTGGTCGGTCTCGCGTTACGCGGTGACCAGCTACCGAAAAACCGCGGCAACCGCGCGCACCTGCTGGTGGTCATCGGCGAGGAGAACATGCGCACCGCCCGCGGCCTCGGCGTCACCGGTTCGGGAGAGGACCTGACCGCGGCGGCGATCAAACGCATCGCCTGCGACGCGAAGATCACCCCGGTGCGCATCGACGGCAACGGCGTGCCCCT
>DASXPS010000158.1 GCA_036493475.1 Sporichthyaceae bacterium
GCCGCAGGTTCGACGGGACGTCCCCGATGCGCACCGCCAGTTGCACGGCGCAGACGCGCTTGGTCGCAGTCATTCACCACGCTCCTTGCGCGGCGGCCAGACGTAGTCCGCCCGCTCCGAGGCGGTGATCCGCGGCGACCGGAACTGCGGCCGCAACTCCTCGCGCCACACGTCCCGGTCGATGCGGATCTCGCCGAGCGCCTCCTTCAACAACGCCTTGCGGTCCGAGCCCGGCCGCAGCATCGCCCGCGCCACATACTTCGCCCCGCGCACGGGGTTCAGCACGTGGTGCGGGGCCTTGATCCGGTCGAACATGTGCAGCAGCAGCGGCGGTTCGCGACCGTCGAGATCGACCAGCGCCTCCTGCACGATCGGGTTGACCACGAAGTCGCGCGATTCCCGGTTGCCCCAGTGATAGGTCGCGTTGCACTCCCGGTCCCGCCGTGCCTCAACCGAGCGCGCCGCCGCGTCGGCGGCCTCGGGCTCGTCCAGCAGCGGCGCGCAGGCCTCGCCGAGGAGGCGCCCGAACCGGAGCGCGTCGCGGATGCCCTGCCCGATGATCGGGTCCTTGAAGTGCCCGGCGTCCCCGCACAACGCCCATCCCGGCCCGCTCGAGCGGCGGAAGAACGCCACGTTGTCCCCGGTGGAGCGCAGTCGGCTGAAGTTCGTCGCGCCACCCAGGCGCACCCGGACCGCCGGGTTGGCGTCGAGCATCGCCGCCCACATGCCTTCGGGGTCGGCGCGGAACTTGGGGATGTCCACGGCCGGCCCCATGAACAGGCACAACACCCGGTCGTTGGGGCACGGGAAGATCAGCGCGTGCGTGTCCCCGGACCGCAGCTGGATCAGCCGCAGCCGCCACTCCGTGCCGATCTGCGGATCGTCCATGTACCAGAACGCGCAGCCGCGTTCGTTGCGTGAACCCCGGTACGGCCGGTCCGCGTCCACCAGCTTCGCCACCGTCGAGCGGCGCCCATCCGCACCGACCAGCATCTTGCAGGCGATCTGGGTATGACTGCCGTCCGGCTCTCGCACCACCACCCCGGCGATCCGCCCGTCGCGCCACAGCACCTGCTCCACCGAGGTGTGCTCGCGCACCTCGGCGCCGGCCTCCCGCGCGGTCTGCACCAGCGCCAGGTCCAACTCGGGACGGGGGAGGCAGATGCCGAAGTCAATGCCGTCGACGGTCGCGAACCGTTGCATGCACCGGGCGCCGTCGGCCTCGATCATCCCGTGCGTGCACCGCGGCGGGTCATACGCGAGCACCCGGTCCAGCGCCCCGACCGCCTGAATCTCGGCGACCGCGGACGGGAAGTTCACGTGCGTTGACAGGGTGTCAGAAGGGAACTTGGCCCGGTCCACGGCGATCACGCTTCGCCCGGCCCGGGCGAACCCGATGGCCGCGGCACTGCCCGCGCAGCGGGCTCCGGCGATGACCACGTCGGCGCTGTCGTGGCGCGCGATCCCATTCATGGACGAACCGTAGGGCCCGCCCCGTGGTCCCGTCGCCCTTCGTGGTGCACTCAACGCGCAACAAGACGTTCGACCGACTTCTCGGAGGCGGAAATGACCGACCTCAGCACCCTCGTGTACGCCGCCGACGGCGGCATCGCCACGATCACCCTGAACCGGCCGGAGAGCCTCAACACCATCGTGCCGCCGATGCCGGAGGAGTTGCAGGCCGCGGTCGACGAAGCGGTGCGCGACGCGAGCGTGAAGGTGATCGTGCTGCGCGGTGCGGGCCGTTCGTTCTGTGCCGGCTTCGACTTCGGTGACGGCTTCCACCACTGGGACGACCTGCTCTACACCGACGGGAAGTGGGACCCCGGCAAGGAATTCATCGCGGCCTCCTCGCCCACGCTGGGCTGGGTGCCCAAGTTCATGAGCCTGTGGCACTGCCCGAAGCCGGTGATCTCCCAGGTGCACGGCTGGTGCGTGGGCGGCGGTAGCGAGATGGCGTTGTGCGCGGACCTGGTGATCATGGCCGAGGACGCGGTGATCGGTACGCCGTATTCCCGGATGTGGGGCTGCCACCACGCCGGCATGTGGGTGTACCGGCTCGGCCTCACCAAGGCCAAGGAGTACGCGCTCACCGGCAAGGCGTTGACCGGCGTCGAGGCCAAGCAGCTGGAGCTGGTGAACGACGCAGTGCCGTTCGACCAGCTGGAGCAGCGCGTCCACCAGACCGCCCAGCAGCTGCTGAGCATCCCGCTCAACCAACTCACTGCGATGAAGCTGGTGATCAACCAGGCCTACGCGAACATGGGCCTGGGCTCCACTCAGCTGGTCGGCAGCCTGCTCGACGGCATGCTGCGCAACACCCCCGAGGCGCTCGAGTTCATCGAATACGCCGAGGAAAACGGCGTGCCGGCCGCCGTGGCCCGCCGCGACGGTCCGTTCGCGGACTACTCGCAGGGCAAGCGCCCCGACCCCACCCATATCGTCGAGGTAAAGCCATCCTGGGGCTGAGTTCGCTTACTCGGACTATGCGCATTTAGTCACAACGCGTGGTACAGCCGGCGCGGGCACGCACCGAAGCTCCGGGCATGACCGATTTCGACGAGCTCATCGCCGAGCGGCTGACCGCGCTCGGACCGGCCTGGCGGATCCGGCACGCAGTCCCGTCCCCGGAGCTGGACATCCGCCATCTGGTGATCGGCCCCGGCGGCGTTTTCGCGGTCACCACCGAGTACCACCCGGGCAAAGCACGGTTCCAGTCCCGCAGGGCGGCACGGCTGCTCACCGTCGCGGCGGGCTGTCCGGTCGAGGTCACCACGTTGACCGTCCTGGCCGGTACTGCGCGGGAGATCGGGGACTATCCGTCGGACGTTGTCGTGTGCAACGCCCAGGAGCTACCCGGCCTGCTGAAGAATCGGCCGCCGGTACTCAGCCCGGTGACCATCGGGGCTATCCACGGCGCCGCCCGCCGCCGCGAAACGTGGCGACCTGCGGCATGAGATAACAGCCTCGTGGAAACCGACGAGGCACGCACCTACGCCTGCGCCGCCGACACCGTCGCCGACTTGGTCGAGCGCGTCGACCCGGCGACCCTGACCGGCCCGGCCCTCGGCGAATGGGACCTGCGGGCGCTGATCGGCCATACCGGTCGCGCCCTGACCACCGTGGTCACCTACTTCGACCAACCGGCCGCCACCGAGGACGTCGCCTCACCCGAGGCGTACTTCGCCTTGGTGGCGAAGGTGCAGGTCGACCCGGCAGCCATCGCCGAGCGGGGTCGACGGGCGGGCGCGCAGCTGGGCGCGAACCCGGCAGCGGCCTTCCGTGAGCTGGTGGCACAGGCGCAGGCAAAAGTCATCGCCACCGATCCCAACGCGTTGATCGGCACGCTCGCGGGTGGCATGCGGGCGGCGCGCTACCTGCCGACCCGCACGTTCGAGTTGGTGGTGCACGGCCTGGACATCGCCGCGGCCACCGGGTTGGCCCTGGAATTCGACGGCGAGGTCCTTGCCGAAGCGGCTCAACTGGCCGCGCGCATCTGCGTGGTCACCGGTCAGGCACCCACGCTGCTCACCGCGCTCACCGGACGCGCCCCGCTGCCCGGCGGTTTCACCCTGGTGCCCTGACGTCGCGTCAGTTGCGGTGGTACTGGTCCGTCAACAACACATCCACGCCCCGCCAGCCCCAGTACACACGGTGCGCCTGGATCAGCCCGCCCTCGACTTCCATGATCTCGACGAAGTCCATCTGCTCGCCGGCCGGCGCATCCCGCGGGTACTCCCACGTCACCCGGTGGCCGTCGGTGAAGAACCCGGTGCGGTGATACTGCCGCACGTCCGGGGTACGTGCGACGACCTTGGCCAGGAACGGCCGCAGTTCCGCGTGGCCACGGACCACGCCACGGCCACCCATCAGGTGTGCCACCACCGGGCTCTCCAGGACCGCGTCGCTCGCATAGCAGGCAACCAGCGCGTCCAGATCGTGCGCGGCCAGCGCCTTCTCCCATCGGTGGGTGAGCGCCTCGATGTCGGTGCGGGTATCGGTGTTCGTCATGGTGAGCGCATACCCGCAGGTACGGCGATCGACACCACCGTCAGAGCTGCTGCACGATCTCCAGCAACACCTGCAGCGCGGCCAGCTGCACATCCCATGGCCCGGCCGTTTTCGCCAGCAGCGTGGTGATGCCTACTTTCTGATACTGCGTCACCCGTTCGGCGGTCTGCTCGAGGGTGCCGACCAGGTTGGTCATGGTGCCCAGCTCCAACGGGACCGCGGCCGCAGCCTCGTCGCGGCGCTTCTCCTTCCACAGCCGGGCCACCTCGGCCACCTGTGGGCCGAAGCCCAGCCGGGTGAAGGCGTCGTTGTAGAAGTTCGTCGAGCCGGTGCCCATCGCCCCGATGGTGAAGGCGTAGCCGTCCGCGTGCTTACGGCCGCGGCGGCGCGCGTCCGCGTCATCGGTGGCGATCTCCAACGCCACCGGCGCCACCAGGTCCAGGTCGGCCAGGGTGCGACCGGCGCGCGCCGCACCCTGCGCGATCGGGCCGAGGAAGATCTCCGCCTGCTCCGGCACGAAGGTGTTGCCCAGCCAGCCATCGGCCAACTCGCCGGTCAACGCCAGGTTCGCCGGGCCCAGGCAGGCCACGTAGATCGGCACGTGCGCGGGCTGCACCGCCGGGGTGATTGCCTTGCCGCGGCTGTCCGGCAGCGGCAGCGGATAGATCTCGCCGGGGTGCTCCAGCCTCTCCCCACGGGACACCATGCGGACGATCTCGATGGTCTCCCGGGTGGTCTGCACCGGCTTGTGAAACCGGACGCCGTGCCAGCCCTCCATCACGCCGGGGCCAGAGACGCCGACGCCGAGCCGGAACCGGCCGCCGGACAGTGTCTGCAGGCTCAACGCGGAGGAAGCCAACAGCGCCGGGCTGCGCGAACCCAGCTGCACCGCGAAGGAGCCGACCGCCAGCGTGGTGGTGCGCGCGGCGATCCAGGACAGGCCGGTCAGCGCGTCGTAACCCCAGGTCTCCGGGGCCCACACGCTCGATACCCCGATGCCCTCGGCACGCTGCGCGAACTCCACCGCGCCCGGTGCCTGCGGCTGCACCAACACGCCGACCCGCATGGCGACCACCCTTCGCAGCACAATACTATGGTCATAAGCATAGTAGAGGGAGGCTCCGGTGCGTTACCGCGACTACCCGACCATGGAGTGCTCGATCCGCGTTGCGGCCGCCGCCGGGGACGCCTGGGCGCTGGTCACCGACATCAGCCTGCCCGCCCGCTTCGCCGGCGAGCTGCAGGCCGCCGAGTGGCTGGACGGCGCCACCGGGGTGGCCCTCGGCGCCCGCTTCCGTGGCCACAACAAGCACGAGGCGCTCGGCGAGTGGACCACGGAATCCGAGGTATGCGAGGTGGAAGACGGTCGACGCTGGGTCTGGCAGGTGTTCAATGGGGACGGCGAGGTGAGTGCCTCCTGGGGCTTCGAGGTGGAGCCCGGCAAGGACTCCACGACCATCCGGCAGTGGGGGAAGATGGGCCCGGCGTTGTCCGGACTGAAGGGCGCGATCGAGTCCATGCCGGACAAGGAGGGCCGCATCGTGGCCCGTCGACTGGAGGAGTGGCAGGCCGGGATCACCGCGAACCTGGAGGGCATTCGACGACTGTTCGCCTGATTTTATGGTTGATACCTTAGAATTGGGCGTATGGCAGCGCGCGGCGAGACCCGGCAGAAGATGCTGGTCGCCACCATCGAGGTGATGCGCGAACGCGGCGCCGCGGGGGTCACCGTCGAGGAGGTGCTGACGCGCAGCGGCGGCCCACGCGGCTCGGTGTACCACCACTTCCCGGCCGGGCGCGCGCAGCTGATCGACGAGGCGCTGGACTACGCCGGCGAGTCGTTCGCCGGGATGATCGAGCGCGCCGCACGCAACGGCGCGGACGCGGTGCTCACCCGGCTGATTGGGTTCTGGACGCGGGTGTTGGAGGACAGCGACTTCCGGGCCGGCTGCCCGGTGGTGGCCACCGCCGCCGACGCCGGAGCGGACGGTGCGGCCCTGGCGCACAAGGCCGCGCTGATCCTGGCAGGCTGGAGGTCCACCATCGCGGGGGCCTTCCGGGCCGAGGGATGGGCGCCGGCCGACGCCGACTCATTGGCCACCACCTGCCTGGCCTCGATCACCGGCGCGATCGCATTGTGCCGCGCGACGCGTTCCATCGACCCGTTGTTCCAGGTGGCCGAGGAGCTGCGCGCGTTGCTGTTCAGTCGCTCGCTGCTCGCCCGGCTAACCCCGGACGGCGTTGCGGGCTGACCGCTTACCGCGCTGCTTACTCGCCAGCACACCGGCGGCGATGGCGCCGACCAACATCATGCCGATCTTCACCCCCGTCGAGGACTTGAGCACCTGGTCGGTGAGCGGGTCGCTGTTCTCCCTCATCGGTCCCCTCCTACCGCACATCCTTCACCCAACCGCCGGCGTTATAGCCGTCGAGGGTGAAGCAGACGTGGCAGAACTGCAGCCCGAACTGGGTGATCTGGATGCTGCGATACACCGTCACGGTGCGCTTGGCCCGCGCCATCGCGGCCGCGGCCACCGGCTGCGCCTCCACGAACGAGTACCGGCGCGGATCCTCCACCTGCTCGGCGGAGAAGAAGATCATGCCCAACCGGTCCAGGTTCGCCAGGTACTCCTGGTAGCGCTCCGGGTAGGTGCAGCCGGCCATCTCGGCGACCAGATTGATACCGCTGGCGATCAGCTCCGACCCCACGCCCAACGGCGTCTTGGTGCGCACGTCGATGGCCGGTTGCGGACCGGCCAGCGCCATGAATCGCAGGATGCGGGCCTCATCGGGCATCAGCTCGCGCAGGATGCGGGTGAACGCCGGGTGCTCGTTGTGCGGCCGGGCGTGTGGGTCACCCACCTGTCGCAGCAACTCGTCGCCCTGCTCCCGCAGCTCCGCCAGTGACTGGCCGTCATGGTGGACCCGCACCACCAGGGGATGTTGCGGGTGCTGCGGCTGCAGGCCCAGCCCGCGCACCACACGGAAGCGCACCGTCTCGATCTGCCGGTCCACGATCTCGGTGATCGGCTCTCCCGCAACGACGTCGCGGACCAATCCGGTGGACGCGGCGACGGCGCCCTTCAGCACCCCGGTGGATACCCGCCAGGAGGTCCCCACCGCGAACCGGACCAGGCCGGTCGCGCCGGAGTAACTCCGCAGGTCCAGCCGCACCGGCAGGCGGTGGCCGTTGGACGACGGCACCGGCGCCGGGACCGGCTCGCTCATGCTCACCCTCCGAAGATCACCAGGTGGATGACACCGACGAACAGCCCCAGGAAACCACCGTGCGCGTAGAGCAGCCAGGCGTCCTGCTCAACGGCCGAGTACAGCATCTCCATGAATTCACTCGGCGGCAGCTCCCGCAGCTTCTCCGTACAGAACGCATCGATCTTCTCCGCCTGCCGCTGGGTGAACGCGGCGTCCTCCAGCAGCCGCGGCGCGACGTCCATGGCCGCGCCGGTGGTGCCGAGCCGGATCGCCTCGAACTCCCGGCCGCCCACCGCCGCGCGCACCAGCGTGCGGGTCGGGCCGACGATCTCATCGACCTCGGAGAGCATCACCGCCTGGATGAGCACCCGGGTCTTGTCCGAGCGCGGCCCGGAGACCAGCTCGGTGATGATGTTCGGCATCGTGATGACCTCGTAGGCCAACGACCAGCCGAAGCTCGCGGCCGCCTCGTGCTGCCGCCGAGCGAACTTGGCCTGCTTCCACAGGTAGCGGTAGCGCGGGGCAGGGTCGGCCGGTTCGAACACCATCTTGATCGCGACGATGTTCACGATGATGCCGATCAACGAGGCGCCGGTGATCACGATCAACCAGTGCGGGACTGCTGACAGCCCGGGCACGGAACCGGTTGCCTGCAGGAACAACGCCAGCAGCAGGCCCAGCGGCAGCCCCAACCAGAAGCCGATCGCGGTCATGAACCGCAGCTCCTTGGCGCCCAGGTTGTAGATGATGTCGCGCAGAATCTTCGGGTCCTCACGCAGCCGGCCGACCACCATCAGCTTGATGTCGATGAGGTCGTCGATGTTCTCCTCGATGGTGTCCATCGCGTGGTTGGCGATCGTCGGCAGCCGGTTGAGCACCCGTTGGTAGACGACCTCACGCAGTTGCTGCGGTAGTTGGTCCCACAGCTCGGGATGCTCGCGCTCCATGATCTCGTCGACCATGCCGCGCACCTGTGGGCGGGCCACCACCGCGAGTTGGTCGGCGATCAACTTCGGGTCCAGCTCGGTGAGGAAGTCCCCGATGCTGCCCAGCCGGGACAACCCCTTGTCCACGCAGATGCTGGCCATGCGTTCGGCGCGGGCCGGGATGAAGCCCTGGAAGCCGAGGATGCCGCCGGGGGCAAAGATCGGCAGCACCTGCAACCGGCGCGGCAGGAACGGGAAGAGCGTCTTGACGCCCGGGCAGTGGAAGCCGCGGAAATGGATCGGCGCGAACAGCATGATCACGCCGGTCCAGTTGGTGACCAGCCCGGCGATTGCGCTGAAGATCGGGATGCTGACCAGGTCGATGACGAATGTCGACTGACCGGTCATCGATTCGAAGTCGACCAGCCCGCCGGCGGCGACGACGCTCATACAGGTCGCCTCCATTCCGTGGACCCGGCATGTCCGGGGCCATCGTGAAGCGCGGCCGCCCGCGTTGTAAACGCCCGGGCTCAGTCCGCCGGCCACAACCGCAGGTGCCCGCCGACCCGACCGACGTCGCCGAGCGGCCAGACGCGCCACCCGACCACGCCCTGCACCAGGTCCGCCGGCGCCCAGCCCAGGCTGAGCGAATCGCGGGACGCCGCGGCGTTGTCGCCGAGCAGGAACAGCATTCCGGCGGGCACCACGACCGGCACCGCGGCGTCGGTGGCCTTCCCCTCGCCCGTGCAGCAGGCCGTGCCCTCAGCCCAGTCGCGCACCGCCCACGCGGGGTTTTCCACCTGCCGCCACGACCCGTCGCCGCCCGGCTGCACCTCGACGTGAACGTGCCCGGCACTGTCCCCGCGGATCTGCACCCGATCGCCGGGCAGGGCGATGATTCGCTTGACCACCCGCGGTCCACCTGCCTCGAAGCGTCCCACCACCAGCGCGAAACGGTGCGGTAGACCACCCCCGGTGAAAGGGCGCAGCAGCACCCGGTCGCGGTCGTTGAGGGTCGGCTGCATGCTCTCGCCCTGCACCCGCACGGCCAGCACCGCAACGGCCGCGGCCAGCAGGGCGAGCACGAGCAGTACGACCCCGCCCGCCACCAGCGCGACCCGGCGGGACCTCACCTGCGGCAATCGGCGCACCGCGTCCCATCCCGCTGCGGAAGTCTTTGACGGATCGTAGGGCCCAGCTGTTCGATGGGCCCACCTTCGTCCCACCCGGAGGGAACCTGCTGTGAGCGCGTCGGCGTCGGACCTGCCCCGCGGCGGCACCCGATGGCGCCGCACCGCGGCCGTGTTCGGCCCATCGCTGGTCGCCGCCGTGGCGCTCATTGTCGCGACGCTGCGCGGCCCGATCCCGATCAACCTGACCATCTCCGGCCAGGACATCAAACTGTCCTCCAACGGCGGGCCGGTGGAGTTGCCCCGCGGGCTGACGCTCTACCCGTCCACGGTGCAGATGAAGAACGGCGGCGAGACGCGCGGGGTGATGATCGCCGGGCTGCCCGAGGCGGTGCTGACCAAGGGCCTGTGCATCTCGCTGGTGCTGAGCTTCCCCGCGCTGGGCAGCTACACGATCCGGCTGCACACCTCCGGGCGGACGACGGCCCATCAGATGACCTTGGACGCCGCGGGCATCAACGTGGGTCTGGCCACGCTGGCCGCGGGCGCCGACGGCAAGGACCCGATCGCACTGGGCCATTCCGCCCTGGACTCCTTGGGGGAAACGTCCGACGCGCACGGTCGTTTCGGCATCTCGGCGCCCGGCGCGGGGTCGCTGCAGGCATTGCAGGCAAACGCGCAGGGCGCGATCATTGCCGGCACCGTGGACCTGAACGGGCTCAAGGTGAAGGTCAACAAGGGCAGCGGCGTTGCCAACGGGGAGTGCTACTGATGCACCTGACCCAGCTGCGCAACTCACCGCCCGTGCTGCGGTTCCGCCGCTTCCGACGCAGCCGACCGTTCTGGGGTGGGTTGCTGGTGGTGATCGCCGGTCTGGAGTTGGGCGCGCTGCCGATCGGCCCCACCGATGCGCTGATCAAGGCCGGCAAGAGCGCGGGGGCCGGGTTGGCCTGCGCCGGATTGTTGTTGTTGATGGGCGTGGTGATCCTGATCGTGCCCTCGCAACGGATCGTGGCCGGGCTGATCGCGGTGGGCGCCTCGCTGGCCTCGTTCGTGCTGTCCAACCTCGGCGGGTTCGTCATCGGCATGCTGTTGGGCGTGCTCGGCGGATCGTTGGCGGTGGGGTGGGTGCCGGACCTCACGGCGTTTCCGAGGAGCCGCGGGACCTGGTTCCGCCGCGCCCACGGGGGGTGGGCCGATGGGTGAGCACCGGCGCAGTGCCCGGCTGGTTGCGACGCTGCACGCGAAGCACCGGGCGATGCTCACCGCGGCCGAGCAGGGCCCTGAATACGGGACCCGATGGGCCCGCGGTGCGGCCGTATTCGCCCCGGCCGCCGTCGCCTCGGCCGCGGTTGGCGTCGCGATGGCGCAGGGCGCGCTGGCCGCCGGGTTCAACGTGACCAACCAGAAGTTCGGCCTGCACATTGACGAGCTCGACGGCAGCGGTCTGGGCGCGGTGCTGGTCGTCGCGCAGACCCAGAGCGGCAGCAAGCCCGTCGTGCTGCACGCCGCGCTGTCCTCGGCGAAGCTGTCCGGGCTGTGCATCCTGGTGCACCAGTCGCTGCTCGGGGTTAACTACACGATCAGCATCGGCTCCGTCGGGACGCAGCAGTCCTCGGGCACCAACCTGCTGTTCGACATCACCGACCTGAGCTCAACCTCGTCGACGCTGACCGCCGTGCTCGGGGTCTCCGCGGACACTGTGAGGTCGGGCGATCAGTCATTGGGCGGCGTGCCGGGCGCGTTCGGGCTGACCAACGGCGAGGTGACCTTGCACAACGTGTACGCGTCGGCGTATCAGACCCAGGTCGTGGGCGGCCTGACGCTGCCGAACCTCGGCATCCACGTGCACCCGGGCGATGTCTCGGGGTGCTGAGATGAGGAGCAGCGCTGAGGCGGTGACGCGCGACCGGCTCGACGCCGCGCGGCGGACGCTCCGCGCGTTCCGGCGCACCCGGCCTTTTTGGGGTGGGCTGTGGTTGCTGGTGGGGGGTTGGTTGGTGCTGCGGCTGTCCATGGTGCCCGCGCACATCGCAGTTGGGGCCGGGCTGAGCGGGATCGGCGGCTGGCTCACCGGCGGCGGCATGATCCTGTGCGGATTGGCCGCCTGGGGCGCGCCCAGCCAGCGGTACGTGGTCGGCGCCGTCGGGGTGCTGCTCGCGGTGACCTCGCTGATCGTGTCCAACCTCGGCGGCCTGTTCCTCGGCATGCTCGCCGGCATCATCGGCGGCGCCATGACGCTGGCGTGGGGACCGAAGAAGCCGGCCCGCCCGTGACCCCGCCCGCCGCCACCCTCCACCCCCCTTGCGTCCGAAGAAGTGTGGGTGCGCGGACACTCTTCTTCGGACGCAAGGGGATGGGGGTCGCGTTGGCGGGGCTGCTCGCCGTGGGCAGCGCGCTCGGCCCGTCCCGCCTGGCGGGCGCGGTGACCCGGCCGGCGGCCGCGCCCGCGCCCGGCTTTCTCGCCGCGCCCACGCCGGTGCACGTGACCGCGCCGACGCTGCGCATCACGGCGCTGTCCGCGATCCAGTCGCGGCAGCCGGTGGCCCTGGCCGGCGGCGGGAAGTCGCCGAGCAACACGCTGCTGTTGGAGTTCGCCCGCATCGACCTGGACAAGTTGAGCATCAGTCAGCGCAGCAGCGGCGCGGCGTTGGCGATCAGCAACGCCGGATCGGGGGCCGGTGCCGCGGTGCTCGGCGGGCAGGACGTGTTGCTGTGGGGCGTGGTGCACCGCCTCGACGTGTGCTTGCCCCCGGCGCCGTGCACCGACCTGCACTCGATCCTTGGCCTGCTCGGGCAGTTGGTGAAGTCCGGCGCGCTGCCGCACGTCATCAACGCGAAGGACCTGGACGTCGACATCTACGCCCTGCGGGCCGTCGGCACCAGCGGCGGGATGTCGTTGCTGCTGCCCAGTGTCAGCGTCACCGTGGAGCCAGGATGATGCCCGCGGGCAACGAACCTGACTTAGAGTCAGGGACTCGCTGGGGCGTGTTCGGGGCGGTGCTGGCGCCGGTCCTGGTGGCGGTCGGGGTGCTGGGCGTGCTGCTGGCGAACGGTGCACTGGCGCTGTCCTTCGTCGCGCAGTCCGGCTCGATGGACCTGGCCACCTCCGGACTGACCGGCACTGGTTTCGGCGTGGTGGTGGCCGACGTTCCCACCACCGGCGGACATACCCCGACAGCCCGCATCGGCGTCGGCGCGGGGCGCATCGACGGGCTCTGCCTGGCCGAGCACACGGACGTTCTCGGACAGCCGCTGACGCTGCTGCTCACCGGTGGCGACGCCGACCCGGCCAGCTACGAGATCGCGGTGGATGGCCTGCTGCTGGACCTGTCCTCGGTGTCCGGCGTGTTGAACGCGGGCGGGCAGGTCCAGTTGAACAAGAGCGCAGCGGACGTGGTGGTGAACGCGCCCGGGCTGGCTCTCGACGGGGCGGCGAACCGGTTCGGCCTGCAGGCATCGACCGTGCAACTGAGGAACGTGCGGGCCACCGTGCGGGACATCGTGATCCCGCACCTGCTCGACGTCCCCGGCTTCCACATCCAGGTTCTCGCCGGCAGCCACGGCTGCCCCTAGGTTGCATTGCGACTTGCGAACTCCACCACCTGCTGCTGCACACCGTGCCGAACGGCGCCTGCCGCGGGGAGTGACCCACTCGGCGGCGGGATCATCGCGGTCAGCATGCGCACCCACGCTGCCGCCGTGGCGATGGACACCAGGGTCGCCGCGCGGATCCACCACACGGTGGCCTCCTGTGCGTGGATGGCCACGATGGTCGCCCAGCCGGCGCCGAAATTCGTGCCCAGCATGGTGATCGGGAAGATCACGAAGGTGCCCAGGCTCTGCCAGGACTCCGTCATCCGGTAGCGCAGGTGGGCGCAGGCGATGGCGAAGGTCATCACCTGCGCGGCCTCCAGCACCCCGACGACGAGCGGGTAATGCCAGACGCGGAACACGTGCGGGCCCCAGTAGGTGTAGGTGCCCATGTTGATGCCGGCGATCTCGAACACGCAGGACTCGAGCAGCTCGACCCCGGCCCACGCCCACAGCCGGGTGGGCGACATCTTTCCCTCGCCGATCTCCTTGACGATGAGCAAAGTCGGCAGGCCGTAGAGGATCGCGTAGCCGCTGTAGGCCCAGACCGGCTGCGGGATGTCGAAGACCGTGTAGGTCTTCTGCATGCCGTGCCCGGAGTAGAAGTAGAGACTGAACATCACGTCGTAGAGCGGCTCGGCCAGCGCGGCCACGCCGGAGGCGAGCACCAGACACAGGAAGATCGGGTGCTTGGCCCGCCGACTCAACCACCCGGCGAGTACCAGGACCGCGGCGGCGATCACCCAGCTGGCGATCGTGAGCACGTTCTGACCGGTGTGATTGAGGTGGTGGGAGACGATATCCGGCGGCGTCATGGGATAACTCTAGATGTTAGTCGTCAATCACGTCTACGTCCGATCTGGATGACATGAGGAGCGAGCAGATGCTGACGCTGGACGAGATTGGCCAACTGACGTTGGGTTTTCCGGATGTCACCGAGGTCGAGCGCCGGGGCAACCGCGCCTGGAACCTCCGCAATAAGTGCTTCGCATGGGAACGGCCGTTCACAAAGGCCGACATCAAAAGGTTCGCTGGGGCGGCTGTTCCGGAGGGCGAGATCCTCGCCGTGCGGGTCGCGGATCTACACGAGAAGGAGGCTGTGCTGGCCAAGCCGCCGAAGGGGTTCTTCACCATTCCCCACTTCGACGGCTGGCCCGCCGTCCTCATCCAGCTGCGGGTAGCCACCCGCAAACCGGTGCACGATGCGCTATTGGACGCCTACCGCTGGGCCGACGGCCGGTGAGGGCTCCCACTGGGCCAAGCCGGGCACATTCGCGGCGCACTGCGTCGCCGCCGGTGGCGACAGGCCAGAATGGGGCCTGCCCGTCCGCCGGGGAGGAAGCAGGTTCATGCGCGCCCGCAGTCCGCAGTTCGCCGCGCTCGCAGTGACCGTCGTGGTCGTCGGCGGCGGCGCGACGTTGGGGTGGCACCACTGGCACGGCTCGGACGACAACCAGTCCGCGCCGAGCAGCACGCAGCCCACCCCGGCGGATGCACATCAGGTCGCCCAGGCGCTGGCGAAGATGCCGAGCAAGCCACAGGATCTGATCGCCACCGACGTGCGCTCGGCGATCGGCACCCAGGCGAAGCAGGCCCTGCCGGCCGGTGCCACGGTCACCGCCAACGAGGCCACCTGGCACCCCGACGGCCTGGGTGGCGGCACGATCACCGCGACGGTCACCGCCCCCGGCGCGCCGACCACCGTCTACACGGTGATGATGATCAAGGAGCCGACCGGCTGGAAGGTGGTCGGCACGGTGCCGATGACACCGTCCGCGCCCAAGGAGCCGGTGGCCCCGAAGCCACCCGCCGCGCCCAACCCGTTGCCGCCTGCACCGACCACCCCGGCTCAACCCCCGAAGGCGGACACGCAATGAGGCGCCACCTGCGGCTGGGCCTGGGGGCATTGGCGGTGCTGAGCCTCACCCTGCCCACGGTCACGTTGGCCCGGGCCGCGAGCAGCGGCGCCCCGGAGGCGGCGGCGTGCGGGCAGATCGAACCCGCCCCGATTCTCGAGCGCGCCGACGACGGCTCGAAGATCAAGTCCCGGCCGGACCGGCGCGGCGTGTACGTGCCGATCATCATGGTCCCGGACTGGACCGGGCGGTCCAAGCACGACGCCACCCGCACCGGGGACTTCTCCGTCCCCATCGACATGAGCACCAGCGGCACCCCGCCGCCCGCGCGCCGCGCCTCGCTGATCGGGCAGTTGCAGCAGATCCCCGGCGCGGCGGTCTACACGTTCGACTACCGGGGCAGCGCGGGCAAATGGGTGGACGACCCGGCCATCGGCCCCGCGCTGGGTGACGCCATCGACTGCGTGACCGCAGCGCTCGGGCAGAAGGCGATCCTGATCACCCATGGGCTGGGCGGCGCGGCCGCGCGGTACGCCGTGGCCGGTCAGGTCGCCGGGCACGACCGCGGCAACGAGGTCACCACGGTGATCGGTTTCGGCAGCGCGCAGAACGGTTCGCAGTTGGCGGACCTGACCAATACCGGGGTGGGCACCACTGCCTCCGAGCCGCGCATCCTGTCCCGGCTGCTGCTCGGGGCATGCGCCGGGTTGGCCCCAACCAAGTTCGATCCCTACTCCCCCTGCGGGTCGATCCCGCCGGAGGCGGCCGCGATCGGCAGCAGCGGCGCGGCGGCCAGCTACGCGGCCGGGTCGGCCGCGCTTACCGGGTTGCTGCCCTACCCGCCCAACGTCGCGCTGGACGCGTTCGCCGGTGACGTACAGGTGAAGGCGCCGAACCTGGGTTGGTTCAACCTGCGCCCGTTCCGCACCGACCAGATCTCCCTGGGCGACCTGGCCACCAGCACCGCCGCAGTGACCCTCGCCGCCCGTTCCCAGCTGCGGTCCACCTGCTCGTTCACCCTCAGCGCCTTCGGCACCGGCAACCAGAGTGTGGGGATGCGCCTGGACGACGCCACCGCACCCCAACTCGGCCCGGTCTGGGCCTCCACGGTGCGCCAGTGCTACGCCGCCGACCTGCCGCGGATCAGTGAGTTCGCGGACAGTGTGACCGCCATCATCTCCAAGGAGATCCGTAACCGGCAGCCGCTGGACACCTCCGAGCTGGAGTCGTTGCCGGTGCCCGCGCTCTGTGGGCATCCCGCGGGAAACCTCGTCGGCGGCTACCTACCGAACGTCCCGCCGGACCAGGGGCAGGTGGCATTGGCGTCCACGCTGGACCCCAGCCGGTTCAAGGACTACACGGTGTTCGGGGACATCACCGGCGACGGCGTGCCGGACACCGTGGTGGTGCTCAAGTGCAGCGACGCCAACGGCGAGGGCGCGGATGCGGTGGCCGCGTACGACAGCCAGGCGAGCCTGCTCGGCTACGTCAGTCTGGACACGGTGACCGGCCGGCCGCGCAACGAGATCTACCGGGTCAGCGTCGACAAAGAAGTCGGCAAGATCAACTGGCGCACCGATCGGGACACCGACTCGGGGTGCTGCCCCACGCTGGACGTCGCGGCCACCTTCACCTACGACACCAGTACCGGCGGGCTGAAGGCGGACAAGCTGCAGACGTTCAACGAGACCGAGATCGCCGCGGCACTGTTCGACGCCGCGCGCACTGGCAAGGTGGACAAGAAGGTCGCCGCGACGGCCCCGACGGAGATCCTCAACGCGATGATCGCGGCCAACCGGGACACCGGCGCCTTCCGCTCGCTGACCTGCTACGGGCCGTCCCCCGATGACACGTCGTGGCCGATTGTGGCCAGGGCGGATTTCGGCGAGAACTGGCCGCCCAACGATGGCCTTCGGCACGGCGACCGGTTCTGCCTGATCAAGTTGGGCGCCACCGGGGCCGGGCCCGCGCCCGCCCCGGATGGGCCGGGCGTCGTTCCGCCGGATGAACCGGAGCGGTACGCCCTGCTCGGCCTGGAGCACACCGGCTACCGCCAGTGGGAGGCCGTGGAGTTCCGACTGCCCGGCGACCAGCAGCCGACCAATCCGGACGGTGGCGGCGGGATCTTCGGCACGCCGCGACCGGGTGGCGGCCCGCTGTTCCCCTGAGCCGAAAAAAGCCTGCGGTACAGGGAATTCCGAGCCAATGGCCGGCGTGGATGCAGTGAGTTCCCGGCGGGGTTTCATCCGAGGTCAGCCGTTCGGATGACCTTGAGCCGGCCGTTTTCCAAGGCTTGTCGAAAGATCTTCCCGAACGCACACCTGTCACTTACGTTCTCGACGTGGCCGCGGGTTAGCGTGGCACACACCACAACGCCGCGGGCGTCGCACGGGGGTGCGCACGCCGGCTCGGGGGGTTCGCATGCCGAAATTACCCGTGACCCTGACTGCTGCAACCGCCTTGGTTGGTGGCATGCTCACCGCCGCGGTCGCGATGCCGACCACGGGATCTGCCGCCGCCACGGCGGTACATCCTGCGTCTGCCCCGTCAGCCGCCGGGCAAACCACCCCAATGTTGGCGTCGACCACCGCGTCCGCCACATCCGGCGTGTCCGTCAAGCACTTCAACTACGGCAAGCACACGCGCAACGACATCGACGTCTTCGCGCCTGCCACGGTGGCGGCGGCGCCGCACGGCACCGATTTGCGGCCGGCGGTGATCCTGGTGCACGGCGGATCCTGGACGCACGGCAGCAAGACGAGCATGTACGGCGCGGCCCGCCAAATGGTCGGGCAGGGCTATGTGGCGTTCCCGATGAGCTATCGATTCGCCCAGGACAGCTCGTACCCGGCCGGGCGCGAGGACGTGCAGGCCGCGGTCAAGTGGGTGAAGGGACACTCCGACGCGCTGCACGTGGACCCGCACAAGATCGTGGTGTTGGGCAGCTCGGCGGGTGGCGAGCTGGCCGCCTCGGCGCTCACCTGGGGGGACGGCAGCCGCTACGGCGCCGGGTTGATCACCCTGTCCGCGCCGATGGACCTGGGCCTGGTGGCGGCCAACACCACCCACACCGCGGGCTCGGCCAAGCTCGCCCGGACCGTCACCGACACCCTGCTGAACTGTCTGCCGCTGAAGTGCGGGAAGGCGTTCGACCGGGACGACGCGGCCGAGCACCTGGACCACCGCGACCCGGCGGTGCTGTCGTTCGCCTCGACCGATGAGTGGGTGGACAACCGCAGCACCATCCGCTTCCATCAGGTCGCCGTCAAGCACCACGTGCCGTCCGAGCTGCACATGATCGACGGCGACAAGCACGGCATGGACTACTGGGACAAGGCGTGGCCGACGATCAAGTCGTGGCTGAAACAGCGGTTCGCCGCCATCAGCTGACGTTACGTCAGTTGTGTTGCCACACCTCGACCAGACCGCGTGGGCGGGTGACCGCGATGCGGGTGTAGTCCGTGGCCAGTTCGGCGCGGGTCGCGGCCAGCACGTCCGCGACCGGGCCCGGTCGGACCTGCTCGGTGCCGATCAGCAGCACGAACTCGATAGCCGGGTGGGCTGCGCCCAAATGCACGCGCGGGGGCACCGCAGGTAGCCCGACCAGCATCGGATCGATCATCCGGCGTGGGTCGGTGCCGGCCCGGAATTGCGTCGGGAAGTAGTCGAACTCCGCCTCGTAGTGCCCGACGTCCACGGCGTGCACCTGCGCGGCCAGTTGGCTGGAAAGGTGACGCAGCGGATCCCAGTGCCCGTTGCGTCCGGCGTCCGGACCGAACTCGGCGAAGCGCAGCGCGACCAGCGTCGAGTTCGGGCGCAGGAATTGCGCGGCGCGGGCGTACTCGTCGGCCAGCTGATTCTCCTGGCGCAGGGTCGGCACCCGGATCGCGGCCAGGGCGACCAGCGCGACCAGGGATGCGCCCGCGACGGTGTGCGCGGCCCGGCGCGGGATCGGGCGGGCAGCGAGCCAGAGCAGGCCGAGCAGCACCGGGAACAGGCTCAGCCGATCGTTGATCAATCCGAAGGCCACGCCGAAGCTGTCCGGCGCGGCCAGGTAGAGCACCGTGGCCGCGACGCCGGCCCACGCCACCGCACGTGCGTCCCGGGCGTAGCACGTACGGGTGCGGAGGACGACGGCGAGCAGCACCAGCGCCAACCCGACGCCGACCACGTTCTCCCACCGGGAGTAGGTGACCAGCGGGGTGTGCAGGGTGATCAGCCCGAGCAGCAGGCCCGGTGAGCCGTTCCAGGTCGGGCCGCTGCCCTGCGTGGTGTGCGCGGCGTAGGCCACGGTGAGCGCGACGCCGGGCAGTGCGGCGGCCGTCCCGGCCAGCAGCGTGCGCGCGCGGCGCGGACCCACGAGCGTTTGCGCGGCGAGGAACACCAGCGCCAGCGCGAACGGCACCAGGTGCAGGAACCAGGTCGCGACCAGGGTCACCGCCAGCGCGGCGGTCCGGCCGGGCCGCCAATCCGGCGCGGCGCGCAGCGCCAGGCCCACCGCACCCAGGCAGCCGACCAAGCCCAGGCAGAAACTGTAGAAGCCGTAGAAGTACAGGTAGTTGAACGCGAACGGCAGCGCGGCCAGACCCAACCAGCCCTGCTCGGGATGCAGCGCGCGGATCGCATAGCGCAGCACAAGCGGCAGGCCGACCACGCAGGCCACCTCGACGACGGTCTCCGCGGCGCGCACCGTGGTCAGCTTGACCAGCCCGGCGAGGATCAGACTTCCGCCGAGGTTCGGCGTCGGGAACCAGTTCAGCCGGTAATAGTGCGCGTACAGCGGCTCGTGGTGATCGACCAGGGCCACCGCACCCAGCACGTGCGCCGGTCCGTCCACCGTGTGCGGCGGCCAGATCGCTACCGCCGCGCCCACCGCGAGCACCGACAACCAAAACATCGCGTCAACCGCCGAGGTGCGACGGACCGCCATTTGCGCACTATCTCAGGCAGCGCGCCCCCACCCAGCGCATGTCATGCGCAATGAGGCCTTGTCAGCCGTCCAGACGAACGACAAGGCCCTCGTGGCCATGACATGCGTTCCCCGGAACGGATGTCATGCGGTCGCTGCCGGCGGTCAGCGCGGCTAGCCGGCGAGGGCAGGCTCGGCGGGGGTGGGGGTGACCAGGCCCGCGACCTCGGCGGGAGTGCTCTGGCGGTAGGCGTGGGCAGGGACGCCCTGGCGGACCAGCAGGCGGGACAGCCGCACCGGGCCGCGGCCGGCGGCGGGGACCGCTTCCAGGCCGGGCTGGTGGTGCACCACCCAGATCTTCCGGGTCGGCAGCCAGGACGCGTTGCGAGTCAGAAATCGCAAGGTTTCGCGACGACCGGCGCGGGAATGCCCCGACCAACCGAGGAAGACCGCGACATAGGGTTCGACGGTGCGGACGTAGGCAATCGGCTGCACATCGACCTCAAGATCGCCGACCGCGGCAATCTGGCTGCCTACTGCGGCGGCCTGCCGGCTGGTGAAGCCGGTGCTGGCCGCGTAGGCGACGAGCACTCGCGCAGACATGTGCATCAACCCTTGGTGCTAGACGTCCCGTTGCGTCGACCCACCCTGACGGGGTCGACGCTGCCGCAAATGCGACCGTCTCGCCACCGATTTCCAAGAATAGCTTGAGAAAAGGCATTGTGGGGGCCAAGCCGGTCACTTGTTACATCGGCAGTGTCGACGCCGTTCTTGACCCTGGCACAAGTTCATCTTCGGGGTTGCCGTACGCACCAGTAATTCACCCACGCGTCGGCCGGGCGCCCACCTAAGATCTGCTGGTGGAGATCACTCAGTCCAACAAGTTGGCGAACGTCGCCTACGACGTCCGCGGCCCGGTGCTCGAGGAGGCCAACCGTCTCGAGCAGACCGGTCACCGCATCCTGAAGCTCAACATCGGCAATCCGGCCCCGTTCGGCTTCGACGCCCCCGACGACATCGTCGCCGCGATCGTGCGCAATTTGCCCAACGCCTCCGGCTACTCCGACTCCAAGGGCCTGTTCTCCGCACGCACCGCTGTCGCCCAGTACTACACCGCCCTCGGCGTGGACGACGTCGACGTCGACTCGATCTACCTGGGCAATGGCGTCTCCGAGCTGATTGCCATGGCCCTGCAGGCGCTGCTGAACACCGGGGACGAGATTTTGGTGCCGGCCCCCGACTACCCGCTGTGGACGGCGGTGTCCACGCTGGCCGGCGGCCGCCCGGTGCACTACCTGTGTGACGAGGGCGCCGACTGGATGCCCGACCTGGCCGACGTCGAGGCCAAGATCACCGAGCGCACCAGGGCCCTGGTGGTGATCAACCCGAACAACCCGACCGGCGCGGTGTACTCCCGCGACGTGCTCGAGGGCCTGGCCGCGATTGCCCGTCGGCACAACCTGGTGCTGTTCTCCGACGAGATCTACGACCGCATCGTCTACGACGACGCCGTGCACGTGCCGATGGCCGTGGTCGCCCCGGACGTCCTCACCATCACGTTCGGCGGGCTGTCCAAGTGCTATCGGGTGGCCGGCTTCCGCTCCGGTTGGGCGGTGGTCACCGGCCCCCGGCAGCACGCGCGCAGCTACCTCGAGGGCATGACGATCCTGGCCAATATGCGGCTGTGCGCGAACGTGCCGTCGCAGTGGGCGATCCAGACCGCGCTGTCCTCCGCGCACGGCATCGACGATCTGGTGTTGCCCGGCGGTCGACTGCTCGAGCAGCGCGACATCACCTACGAGATGCTCAACGCGATTCCGGGCGTCTCCTGCGTCAAGCCCAAGGGCGCGCTGTATTGCTTCCCGCGGCTGGACCCGAAGGTGCACCCGATCGTGGACGACGAACGGCTGTGCTTGGACCTGCTGCGCAGTGAACGGATCCTGTTGGTGCAGGGCCGGGGCTTCAACTGGCCGACGCCGGATCACCTGCGCATCGTCACGCTGCCGCACACCGACGACCTGCGCGAGGCGCTCACCCGCATCGCCCGGTTCCTCAGCACCTACAAGCAATAGAGCCGAGCGTGCGCCCGGCGCACAGAAACGCCGCGGTCGGGAATCTGCTGACCGCGGCGTTTCTTTGTGCGCTCAGACGGGGATGTTCGCGGTGCGCCGCGCCTGCTCGGCAATCGCCATGGACAACTCAGTGGCCAGGTCCAGCGACCGTTCGGACATCGGGTTCTGCCGCATCCACCAGCAGGCCAGCTGGGTGATCTGACCGGCCAACTGCGGGTGCACCCGCATCGCTTCCCCGACGCTGACCCGACGCTCCTGCTCGCCGCAGATCGAGTACCAGTGACCGTCGCGGAAGCCAAGGTCGACGTTGCCCAGCGGGCCGGTCAACGTCACATCGAAGACACTCACCGGGTCGAACATCTCCGCCGGTGACTCCGGCACCTCACCGGTGGGCGGCCATTCGCCCATGTGCGGCAAAGGGCCGGACGGGTGGTCCCAGGGTTCCGGAGCGAACAACTCGGCCAGGTCCACCGGCTCGGTGAGCACGCTCGCCGGGGAAATCGGGGCTTCCTCCCAGTCCGGCCACTCGGTGAGGTCCACCGGCTGGGTCTGCAGGGCGGCGTGATCGACCGGCTCGGGCTGCGGGGCGACCATCTCGATGTCGGCCGACTGGATGACGGCCATCTCGATGACCGCGGGCTCGATGACCGCGGGCTCGGTGACGGCGGGCTCCGGAGCGGCCGACAGCAGGTCGTCGTAGGCGAGCTCGACGGGTTCGACCATCCGGTGCCGGGCGCCGACGACCTGCACCACGGCGGTGGTGGGCCGCTCGGGCTTGGCTGCCGCCGGGACGGGCCACGGGTCGGTCAGCGGGTCCCAGCCGGGCGGCGCGTCGATGTCCACAATGGGCTCGGATTGATACTCGAACCCGTTGGGCCCGGCGAGCCAGGACCCGGCGTGGAACGCGTAGTCGGTCCGGGCGGCGGGCTGCAGTTCGGAGTACTGCAGAGCGCCGGGCACGACGGTTCGCGGGGAGCCGTTCGCGCGGAACGTCACCGCCGTATCGGCGGGCCCGGAGGCGGTGCTGAACGACGCCGACTCCAGGGCATCGTCGGCGCCGGGCGGGTCGTGCCCGATGTCATTCGGGATGCTGGCCATGCGGTGCGCCTTCCTCACCGGCACGGCGCACGACCGATGCGGGCCTTAGGACCCGAATCGGGGCGGACGCCGCCGCACCGGCACCGTTACCGAACCTGGATGAGCGACCTTTGCAGGGTCGAAGACAGGCAAGGCACCGTCAAGGTGAGGGACGTTGAATTGCACGCAGCTTGACTCCCGATTCGCCCGCTACCAGGCAAAACGCCAACGGGCAATCGCTGTGTAAACCCGCAGAACGCCCGACGGGCCATCCGCGCTGTTAGTTGCGCAGCAGCACCGAGCGGTCAGCAGGACCCGGGGTCGGCGGGCGCGGCCGCCGCGGCCGGCTTGGGCTTGGGCTTGGCCGCGGTCTTCATCACGCTGCCCGCCTTGGTCTGGCGGGCGTGGTCACGGGAGGCGACCACCACGCCGGCCGGTCGCGGTGCCGGCGGCTGCTGCGACGCGGTCAGCGCGGCCTGCACCTGCTTCTGGATGTAGGCGAAATCGGGGTGGGCCGGGTCGAACTGCGCGTTGCGCACAATGCTCACGTCGGTGACCTTGGCCTGTTTGGCCTTGCCCGCCAACGAGTACAGGTCCGGCAACGCAGCCATCGGGATGTCGGTCAGGATGATCTGCCGCGCCGCGCCGGCCAGCTTGCTGAAGTTGGTCAGCACGGTGAGCGGGCTGGCCTGATGGGCGATCGCGGTGAGCAGACACCGCTGCCGCGCCATCCGGGAGTAGTCGTCGGAGTCGAACCGGGACCGGCCGTACCAGAGCGCCTCGTAGCCGGACAGCTTGCGGTGGCCCGGCTGCAGATACCCGGTCGGCGGGGTGATGACCTTGTTGTGCCCGTCGTGCCGGCCGCCGATCGGCAGCGGGCGCGGCACGGTCATGGTGACCCCGCCGATGGCGTCCACCAGGTCCGCGAAGCCCGCCAGGTTAACCAGCACGAAGTAGTCGATGTTCTGCCCGATGGTGTACGCGAAGGATTGCTTGATCAGTTCGCCACCGGGGAACGGCGTGCCCGGCATGACCTCGGGGTGGTCAGTGCCGTACCGGTAGACCGCGTTGAGCATGTCGTCGAAGCCGTTCGGGAACCGCTTGGCCATCGGGGTGCCGGGCAGGAACGGCGCGTCCATCATGTTGCGCGGCAACGAGATCAGCACGGTGCTGCCGGTGATCGTGTCGATGCTGGCCAGGATCATCGAGTCGGTGCGCACGCCGGTACGGTCCTTGCCGCCGTCGCCACCGAGCAGCAACACGTTCACCCGCTGCTTGCCCGCGAAGATCCCGTGCGAGGGGCCGAAACCGACGGGCTTCACCACGGCCTTCGGCTGGACCACCGGCATCATCGGGGCGCTGAAAATGTCGTTGAGCAGGTCGTACTGCACATAGGCGGTGCGGGCGCCGAACGCGAACGGCGCGGCTATACCCAGACTCAACGTGGCCGCGACCGACGTTCCGATCACGCGTTGCGCGGGGCCCATGCCGCTGGGTCGGGCCACCCACCAACTGCTGGCCACTACGCCGGCCCAGATCAGGCCGAGCACGCCGCACACGCTCATCACCGCGACGAGGTCGTCCGGCTTGAGCGCCACCCGCACCCAACGGGAGTGCGGCACGGCCAGCGCCAGCACGGTGGCGGTGATCAGCAGCGCCCCGAAGGTCGCGACGATCGCCATGCCCAGCCGACGCCGCCCGGAGGCCAGGTGGCCAATGCCGGGGATCAGCACGGACAACGCGGTCCAACGCAGCGCCCGGCCCAGGCTGGGCCGCCGCCGGGGGCGGCGGTGCACCGGTGCCGGGCCGTCGACCTCGAACACGTCGCCGAGTTCTGCCGGCGGGGCGATGACCCGGCGGGCGTGCTTACCGGCGGCGGATTCCTGCGCAGATGCCGGGGCCGTGCCCGATGACGGGGTCTCGGCTGCGGTGGGCGTGCCGCGGTGTCGCCGCGGCTCGTGCTCGGATGCGCCGGTCTTCGGCGGCGCCGCCCCCGGCTCGCCCAGACCGCGATGTGATCCATTGCCCGGCTTCACCCACGTCTCACCGGGGGCCGGCGTACCGCGATGTGAACGCGGTCGCGCGGCGATGTCCGGCAGATCCTCGGCGGGCGTGCCGCGGTGGCTGCCCCGACCCGAGTCGCCCACGGTCGGCGCACCCTCGGCCGGGCCGCGATGGCCGGGCTGGCGATGAGAGCCGGACACGATCAGCAATACCTTTCGGGCGGGCGCGGGTTCCAGCGGCATTACGTCGTTGCTTGCCTGGTGATTGAACAACGTTCACCTTGGGCACAAACCGGGCCGGTGCCAAGTTTGGGCAAGCCCTGAAAGACGAGAAGCAGGCGCACCCGCCAAAGGGGGCGTCCGCTTCTACCCCAATTGTCCGCCGGCGATGGCTGCGATGACAAGTCGAACCGTGGCTGTCAGGATGCGGCCAACCGGTGCCGGCAGGCGGGCGGGATAGCTGAGGGGACTTTCGATGCGCAGCACGATGCAGGATGCACCACTGACCGTCGGACGCATCGTGCGGTACGCGACATCCGTGCACTCGGCCGGCGAGGTGGCCACCTTCGACGGCGAGGGTTGCCGGCGCATCAGCTACGGCGAACTGGGCAAGCGGTCCGCGCGCCTGGCGAACGTCCTGCGCTCGCTGGGCATCCGCGGCGACGAGCGCGTCGGCTCCTTCCTGTGGAACAACACCGAACACGTCGAGGCCTACGCGGCGGTGCCCAGCATGGGCGCGGTGCTGCACACGCTGAACATTCGCCTGTTCCCCGAGCAGCTCGTCTACATCACCAACCACGCCGCGGACCAGGTGGTGATCTGCGACGGCAGCCTGATCGGACTGCTCGCGCCGGTGCTGGACCAGATGAAGACGGTGCGGCACGTGCTGGTCACGCCGGGTGGGGACGGCAGCGCGCTGGAAGGCATGGGCGCGGACATCCACGACTACGAGGAGTTGATGGCCGGCGCGTCGGAGGACTTCGACTTCCACCCCGGCCTGATCGACGACGAACGTGACGCCGCGGCCATGTGCTACACGAGCGGCACCACCGGCAACCCCAAGGGGGTGGCCTACTCGCACCGCTCGATCTATCTGCACTCCATGCAGGGCATGTCGGCGGAGGGGTTCAACCTGTCGCAGGGCGACAAGGTGCTGGCCGTGGTGCCGATGTTCCACGCCATGGCCTGGGGCCTGCCCTATGCCGCGATGATGTGCGGTGCGGATCAGTTGATGCCGGACCGCTTCCTGCAGGCCGAACCGATGGCCCGGCTGATCGCGACCGAGCGGCCGGACGTGGCCGGTGCGGTGCCCACGGTGTGGGGTGCGCTGCTGGCGCATCTGGACGCCAACCCGGTGGACGTCTCGTGTCTGCGCGACGTGGTGGTCGGCGGGTCGGCCTGCCCGCCGTCGATGATGAAGGGCTTCGAGGAGCGGCACAGCGTGCGGCTCATCCACGCCTGGGGGATGACCGAGCTGTCGCCGATCGGGTCGGTCGGGCGTGCCCCGGTCGGGCTGTCGCCGGAGGAGACCTGGGCGCGGCGGATCAGCCAGGGTCGGCTGCCCTGTGCGGTGGAGGGCCGACTGGTCGACGACGACGGCGCGATCATGCCCAACGACGGGGAGGCCGTCGGCGAGCTCGAGGTGCGCGGGCCGTGGGTGGCCGCTTCCTATTACCACAACCCGGACATGCCCGATGACCTCGGTGAGGAAAAGTTCCGAGATGGGTGGCTGCGCACCGGCGATGTCGGCACGCTGACCCCGGACGGGTTCCTGACGTTGACCGACCGGGCCAAGGACGTGATCAAGTCCGGCGGGGAGTGGATTTCCTCGGTGGACCTGGAGAACACGATCATGGGGCACCCGGCGGTGGCCGAGGCCGCGGTGATCGGCATCCCGGACCCGAAGTGGGACGAGCGTCCGCTGGCCGCGGTGGTGCTGCGCCCGGAGGCGAACGTCAGCTTCTCCGAACTGCGCGACTACCTGGGCGACAAGGTCGCGAAGTGGCAGCTGCCGGAGAACTGGGTATTCGTTGCCGAGGTGCCGAAGACCTCGGTCGGCAAGTTCGACAAGAAGGTATTGCGCGCACGGCACGCGGCCGGCGAGTTGGACGTGACGACCTTCTGAGCGTCAGCCGATCAGGCCGGACAGCCGGGCCAAGAGCACAGCCAGCTGCTGGTCGACGGTCGCGTTCTCCAGACGCGGACACAACCCGATGACGGTCTGCCCACGCTCGAGCCGGTATTGGTGGCCCTCGGCCAGTTCGTCGGTGGTGTAGGCGAGCACCGGGATCGGCGGCGCGTCGGGTCCGTGCAGCCAGACGGTGTCAACCGGCTCGGGACCGGCGAGGTTGCGCAACACCACGTCGGGTCGGGCGTGCGCCAGCCGGCCGGCCGCCTCCGCGTCACTGCGCGCGTGCCAGCCGCGCACACCGGCCAGCGCCAGCCCCGCACCGAAGGCCGCGGCGAGCGCCGGGTCCTCCTCGATGATCAGCACGCGACCGACATCGCCGGACGGGACCAGGCCGCTCAGCAGCACCGCGGGGTCACCGGCCGGATCAGATCCGTCGACCTCGGCCAGGCCGGCCACGGCCAACAGCGGCAGCGCCGCCTCGGCCGCCGCGGCACCGAGTTCGGTGAGCCGGCGCCGCCGCAACGGCTCGGCACCCGGGTCGATGAACACGACCGCGGTGCCCACCGGCACGATCACCGGCTGCTCGAATCGGGCCAGGGCCACCGAGGCCAGGCCTCGCGCCAGCAGCGCCCCGGCCAGCGAAGGGGTGGGTTCCGGCCACACCAGGACCTGCGGCGGGGCGAGGTCAGTGAGGATGACATCAGCGGTGGCCACGGACAGTTCGGCAGCGGTGGGCACAGCGGGCATGGCCGGCTGAGGCGGAATGACGGCGCTCGGGATCGGCTCGGGCGCGGGCTGCGGCACCGAATTACGGGCGTGCTTGCGCGGGCTGGTCGAGGGCGGGACGGGACGCGGCAGTTCAATCACGTACGAGCGGATCCCGTCCGGCTTGGACTCCAGCAGGAACCGGCCGCCGTGCGCCTCGGCCACGATCTGCACCAACGCCAGATCCGGGTCGGCGCCGCCCGGCACCGATCCGCGCGGCCGTAGCCAACGCAGCAGTGGGTTTTCCGCCGGGCCGGTGCTCTGATCGACCCCGTCCACCGAGATCCGCAGCAGTTCGACCTCTGGGCTCAGCGTCACGCTCACCGTGCCGCCCGCGGGCGTCGCGTCCACCGCTGCCCGGATCAGCTCGGACAGCGCCAGCACCAGCCGCGGGGCGTCGGCGGCCGCCGGGGCGTCGATCGTGTGCACGGTCAACTCGACGCCGCGCTCACCCGCCGCCTGTTGGCGTGCCGCAACCGCCTCGACCACCACATCGCGCAGGTCGGCCGCGGTCGGCTCCGGCGTCGCCTGACCCGTCATCAGATTCTCATAATCGATGGCGTCGGCCACGATCGCGCGCAGCCGCGCTACCAGGTCCTCCTGGTCGCCCTGCACGCTGAGCTTGCCCAGCCCGGGGGTCAGCTCGGCGGCCAGCACGTCGACCAATCGGATCCGGCGGCGCTCCAGCTCCCCGGCCTCGGTCATGTCGTTGAAGGCCAGCACCGCGCCGATCACCTCGGCGCCGTCCTTGATCGGCGCCGAGGACACCTCCACCGGCACCGGGCTGCCGTCCTGTCGCCAGACGATCTCCGGGCGCCGGCGCAACCGTCGCCCGCTGCGCAGGGTGCGGGTCACCGGGGATTCCGCCACCGGGTAGGCGGTGCCGTCCAACCGGGTGTGCATGGCCAACGAGTGCAGATCCCGCCCGGCGATCGCGCTGACCCGGGCGCCGAGCAGCCGGGCCGCCGCCGGGTTCGCCAGCATGACCCGGCCCTCGCGGTCGACCCCGCAG
The DNA here is from genome assembly GCA_036493475.1 of Sporichthyaceae bacterium. Classification (NCBI taxonomy): domain Bacteria; kingdom Bacillati; phylum Actinomycetota; class Actinomycetes; order Sporichthyales; family Sporichthyaceae; species Sporichthyaceae bacterium. The sequence goes on from DASXPS010000158.1 coordinate 28,697, forward strand.
ACGGCCTCCTCGGTGCTGCGCAGCACCGCCTGAGCGGCGCGACCGGTGCGCACCAGCTCGGCCTCCACCGCCGACTCGCCCTCGCGCAGCGAGACCAGCAGACGCTCCTCCCCGCTCCCCCACGGCACCCGGGAGCAGGTCACCTCCACGCCGAACGAGCTGCCGGTCAGCGCGTGGGCGTAGGTACGCGACGCGGCGCCGCCGTCCGCCGGCCAGGTCGACGGGGAGCCGGCGAGGTCCGGGGTCAGGCCCGGCAACAACTCGCTGAGAGTGCGCCCGACCAGGGCCGCCGCGCCGCCGGCGCCGAACGCCTCGATAGCGCGTGCGTTGGCATTGACCACCGCGCCGACCGGGTCGATGAGCAACAGCGCGTCGGGAAGGTGATCGAGGATCGCGGCCAAGCGGGCGGTGTTGCGCGTCGGTCTGGCTGCCACCCCGCCGCCACCTCCGAATACCCGCCGCGCCGCCGCCCGCGTCGGTCCCGGACGACAGGGCAGTCTTGCACCGCTGCCCACACAAATCACAGGGGGTTGACCCTCTAGATCGTCTTTGCTTGCCCGCGGCGGCGACCGATAACGTGTGCGCGTTAGAAACTCTGGAGGCTTCGCCTAGTCCGGTCTATGGCGCCGCACTGCTAATGCGGTTTGGGCCTTAAAGCCCATCCGGGGTTCAAATCCCCGAGCCTCCGCGTAGGGGTGGAGTGTGGTCGGTGCGCTTGGCGCACCTTCCCCACCTACGCTCCGGTTGTTTCATTGCGACGCTTCGCGTCGCGGCGCGGGCTTCGCCCGCGCACGGCCGACGGGCTCGCTGCGCTCGCGGTCGGCCCCTCGCTGGGCGGTCGTGGCTTGGCCCACACGGTGAATGCGTTGCTCCCAACGGGCTCGCTGCGCTCGCCGTCGGCCCCTCGCTGGCGGCGGTCGTGGCTTGGCCCAAACGGTGAATGCGTTGCTCCCATAGGGTGGTTTCGGGTTCAGGGTTTGGGAGGCCGCGGTGGGACTGATCGGCAAGATCAAGGGCGAGTTCGTCGACATCATCGAGTGGATCGATGACTCGCGGACCACGCTGGCCTGGCGCTTCCCCCGCTACAACAACGAGATCAAGAACGGCGCTCAGCTGATCGTGCGGGAGGGGCAGCAGGCGGTCTTCGTGTATCGGGGGCAGCTCGCCGACCGGTTCCAGCCCGGGCACTACCAGCTCACCACCGAGGCGTTGCCACTGTTGGCGACTTTGCAGGGGTGGAAGCACGGGTTCGCCAGCCCGTTCCGGTCCGAGGTCTACTTCATCAACACCCGGCCGGTCACCGACCTGCGCTGGGGGACCCCGCAGCCGGTGGTCATCCGTGACCCGGACTTCGGCATGGTCCCGGTGCGGGCCAACGGTCTGTGCGTGGTGCGCATCGCGGACGCGGAGATCTTTCTGCGCGAGGTCATCGGCACGGACAGCGCGGTGGAGCTCGACGAGATCACCGAGCTGCTACGCCGGCTGATCGCCACCGCGTTCGCCGACCTGCTGTCCGGCTCCGGTTACGGCGCAATCGACCTGCAGGGCAAGAACGCGGAGATCGCGGGCAAGCTCAAGACCGCGGTGCAGGAGGGCGTGGACGACGAGTACGGCCTGGCCGTGGAGTCGATCGCGATGAACGTCTCGCTGCCCGAGGAGATCACCGCGGCGATGACCGCAGGCGTGGCCCGCGGTCTGGAGACCAAGGGTTACGTCGGCAACGTCGGCGACGTCGGACGGTTGCAGCAGGTGCGCGCCGCGGACGCCACGCTGGCCGCCGCGGAGAACGCGGGCGGGGGCGCCGGATCGATGGTGGGCGCCGGGGTCGGACTGGCCCTGGGCCAACAGATGGCCGGCGCCCTGGCCGCCGGTCAGGCCCCGCAGGCGGCACCGGGTGCAGTTCCGCCGCCGATGCCGGCCGGCGTGATGTTCCACGTGGACGCGGGCGGGCAGCCGTCCGGCCCGTTCAATCTGGCGCAGCTGCAGGCCATGGTCGGCACCGGGCAGCTGCAGGCGGCCACCCTGGTGTGGACGCAGGGTATGCCCGGCTGGGCTGCGGCCTCCTCGGTGGCCCAACTCGCCGCCTTGTTCGCCACCCCACCGCCGATGCCGCCGCCGCCCGTCCCGCCGGCGCCGCCGGCACAGTGACCTCGCCCGAGGAGACCCCGCCGCCGATCCCGACGGGGCCGCTGCCGCAGGACCCGCCCGACCCACCCCCGATGCCGGGTCCACCGCCCATGCCCGGTCCACCGCCCATGCCCGGGCCGCCGCCGCTGGACGGGCCCCCGCCGATGCCGACACCGCCTGCCATGCCCGCGCAGGCGCCGTCCACCGTGCATTTCGCCTGCTTCTCCTGCGGCGCCGGCATGGTGTGGAGCGGTCGGGTGGGTGGACTGCTCTGCCCGAGCTGCGGGTCCACCAAGCCGATCGAGCGGGACCCGACCAAGCCGGCCGAGCGGGACCTGGAGGCGGCCCTGTCCGCGCCCCCGCCGCCGGCCGCCGCCGAACCGAGCGCACCGGAGAAGGAACTGGTGTGCCCGAACTGCAACGGCGCCATCGGCCTGGTCGGCACGCTGACCGCAACCCGCTGCCCGTTCTGCGCCACCCCGGTGCAGCGCAGCGACGTCCGCGATGCGCCGGACCGGTTGCCGGTGGACGGCGTGGTGCCGTTCGGCATCGACTCCAAGCAGGCGCACGAACTGGTCGAGGGCTGGATCTCGCAACGCTGGTTCGCACCCAACGCGTTCAAGCGATACAGCTCGACCGGCTCGTTCAACCCGATCTACGTGCCGTTCTTCACCTTCGACGCGCAGACGCTGACCGACTACGCGGGCGAGCGTGGCGTCACGTACACCCGCACGGTGGGCTCGGGGAACAACCAGCGGGTCGAGACCTATACGCAGTGGTACTACGTCGAGGGCAACGTCGATGTGCCCTTCGACGACGTCGCGATCGAGGCGACCACGTCGTTGGAACCCGAGCGGATGGCCAAGCTCGAGCCGTGGCCCACCCAGGACGCGGTCGCGTTCAAGGGTGAGTACCTGGCCGGGGCGGTGTCCCGTTCCTACGACCTGGACCTGCCGCAGTGCTACGGCGTGGCCCGGCAGAAGATGGCCGCGGAGATCGAGAGCAGTGTGCGCGCCGACATCGGCGGGGACCAGCAGCGCATTCAGCGCCTCGACACGACGTGGCGCGACCAGACCTTCCGGCATCTGCTGCTGCCGCTGTTCCTGCTGGTGGTGACGTTCCGTCAGAAGCCTTTCCAGGTCTACGTCAACGGGGTCACCGGCGAGGTGCACGGGCAGCGCCCGTACAGCTGGATCAAGATCGCGCTGGCGGTGCTGGCCGGGTTGATCGTCGCCGGAGTCGCATTGGCGATCTACGCCTCCCAGCGGCACAGTGGCGGCGCCGGGTATCGCTAGTCACGCCCGGGCGAGGATCTCGCCGTGCAGCAGGGCCATCCAGCCGTCCGGGTGCGCGGCCCAGCTCTGCCACGCCCGGGAGATCTCCTCGAGGTCGGTGGGGGTGGCGTAGCCGGCTTCGACGGCCTGACGGGCCATCGCGGAGTCCAGGATGCGGTCCGCCCACATGCCGCCCCACCAAGCCCGGTCGGCTTCATTCGCGAAGCACCAGGTACTCGCCGAGGGCGTGACGTCGGCGAAGCCGGCCGCGTGGGCCCAGGCCAGCAGGTGGCGCCCGGCGTCCGGTTCGCCGCCGTTGGCCCGCGCGCAGCGCTGGTAGAGCGTCATCCACACGTCGAGTTCGGGCAGCCTCGGGTACCAGGCGAACGCGGCGTAGTCGCTGTCCCGCGCGGCGACCAGGCCACCGGGGCGGGTGACCCGGCGCATCTCGCGTAGCGCGGTGACCGGGTCGGCGACGTGCTGCAGCACCTGGTGGGCGTGTACGACGTCGAAGGCGTCGTCGGGCAGGTCCAGCGCGTGCACGTCGGCGACGACCAGATCGATGTCCATACTCCGGCGGGCGGCCTCGGCCCGGGTCAGGTCCAGCGCTTCGGCGGTGGGCTCCACTGCGGTGGTACGGCCCGGTGCGACGCGCTGCGCCAGGTCGAGGGTGAGGGTGCCGGGGCCGGAGCCCACGTCCAACAGGCGGTCACCGGGACGCAGATGCTCAACGAGGTGCGCGGCGGAGTTCTCGGCGGTGCGCCAGCGGTGCGAGCGCAGGACCGACTCGTGATGGCCGTGCGTATAGGTGGTCATGCCCGCAACCCTACGCCTGTCTCAAATGTCAGGACGGATAGTCTCGTCAAATGAGACAGCCCATTGCGTCGGGCCAACCCGCACCTATTGCGTCGGGTTGGCCGGACGCAGCGCATATGGTCGCGCGATGAACCGCACATCCCGTCGCCGGATCGCCGCCGCGCTGGCCCTGTGGGCGGTCACCTCCACGGCGCCCGCGGCACAGGCAGCACCCGTCCCGCACCGGACAGGCTGTCGGCTGGTCATCGGCCACCGCGGTGCGCCCGGCTATCGACCGGAGCACACCCTGGCGTCCTACGCGTTGGCCGCGCGGATGGGTGCGGACTACATCGAGGCGGACCTGGTCAGCACCGCCGACGGCGTGCTGGTGGCCCGGCACGAGAACGACATCTCGCAAACCACCGACGTCGCAAATCATTCCGAGTTCCGGTCCCGGCGCACCACCAAGACCATCGACGGGGTGCGCACCACCGGCTGGTTCACCGAGGACTTTACCCTCGCCGAACTGCGGACGCTGCGCGCCAAGGAACGCCTACCGGCCATCCGTCCGCACAACACGCGTTACAACGGCCGCTACCGGGTGCCCACCCTGCAACAGATCATCGACCTGACCCGGCGACTGTCCAAGCAGCTCGGGCGGACCATCGGCCTCTACCTGGAGACCAAACACCCGACGTACTTCCGCTCCATCGGCAAACCGCTGGAGCCCCCGCTGGTGGACGCGCTGCGCCGCAACGCGCTGGAGGGGTCGGACGCCAAGGTGTTCGTCGAATCCTTCGAGCCGAGCAGTTTGCAGACGCTGCGCCGGCAGGTCGGGGTGCGGCTGGTGCAGTTGCTGGCCGAGCCGGTGGACCGCCCGGCGGACTTCGTCAGGTCCGGTGACCGGCGTACCTACCGCGCCCTGGCGACCACCACGGGACTGCGCGGGATCGCCCGGTACGCCGACGCGGTCGGCCCGTCCAAGGACTACGTGATCCCGGTGGACGCCCACGGCAACTCCCGCCAACCGACGTCCTTCGTGCGCCACGCGCACGCCGCCGGGCTCGAGGTGCACCCGTACGCGTTTCGCAGCGAGAACCAATTCCTGCCCACCCAGCTGCGCCGCGGCGGCAATCCGAACACCAAGGGCGACGCCGTCGACGAGTACCGGCTGTTCTTCGCCGCCGACATCGACGGGGTGTTCAGCGACTATCCCGACACCGCCGTGAAGGCCCGCGGCAATAGTTGTTCAGCCTGACGTGGCCGGCCGGCCACCCGCGGGGGGCCGCCCGCCGGCGAACGCTAGACTTGCCTCTCGGCCCACCGGCCGGGCGCTCGTAGCTCAACGGATAGAGCATCTGACTACGGATCAGAAGGTTGGGGGTTCGAATCCCTTCGAGCGCGCCCGGTATCACCGCAGGTCAACGGCCCCTTTCCCACCCCGGGAATGGGGCCGCGTGGTCGTCCGGAGCCCAATCGAGCTGATCCCCGCCGCGAATCTGCCGCCACCCTCGAGCCGGTCCGACGGGCCGGGCGGCGTCGGTCAGCCAATAGGTGGCGTCC
>DASXPS010000159.1 GCA_036493475.1 Sporichthyaceae bacterium
TTGCCCGGAGTTCCGTGATGTCGACGGCGCGTATGCAGCCGTTGCCGTGACGATCTACGACTTCCTGGCCTAGTGGTTCGTAACTGAAGTTGTTGGTCGGTCGGCCTTGGCCAAGATCTCCTCGGCGGGTTTTGTCCAGACGAAGGGATGGGTGCGGTCGTTCCAGCCTTCGATGAAGGCGCGGATCTTGGTGTTGAGGTCTTTGACGGAGCGGAATACTCCGCGGCGGATGGCCTGGCGGTCGATGAGGGAGAACCAGATCTCGACCATGTTCAGCCAGGACCCGGAGCTCGGGGTGAAGTGCACGACGATGCGCGGGTTCTCGGCCAGCCAGGCACCCACCGTGGGGTGCTTGTGCGTGGCGTAGTTGTCCATGACCAGGTGCAGGTCCTGGTCGGGGTAGGCGCGTGCGACCTGCTTGAGGAAGGCCAGGAACTCCTGGTGGCGGTGGCGTGGCTTACAGGCCGCAGTGACCTGGCCGGTGGCGATCTCCAGCGCCGCGAACAGCGTCGAGGTGCCGTGCCGCTTGTAGTCGTGGGTCCACCGGGCGGGCAGATTCGGCCGCATCGGCAACATCGGGGCGGTGCGGTCCAGCGCCTGGATCTGCGATTTCTCGTCCACACAAAGCACGACCGCGTTATCCGGCGGGGCCAGGTAGAGCCCGACCACGTCGGTCACCTTCGCGATCAGTTCCGGGTCGGTGGAGAACTTGAACGTCTCGCACCGCCAGGGCTGCACCCCGTGGCGCCTCCAGGCCCGCGCGACCGTGGCGTGATCGATGTTCAGATGCCGGGCCGGCAACCGCGAGGACCAATGCGTGACGCCGAACTTCTTCGGCGGCGGCCGCAACGTCGCGGTGATGATCGCTGCCCGGTCGATCTCGCGCGGACGACCCGACCGCGGCGCATCGGTCAGACCCGCCAGCCCGGAACGCTGGTAACGCGAGCGCCACATCACCACCGTCGTGCGGCTGATCCCCAACCGCTCGGCGATCTCGGTGTGCGAAACCCCATCCGCGGCCAACAGCACGATCCGGGCCCGCTGGACCAGTCCCGCCTTCATCGTCGAGGCCCTCGTCCAGGCCGACAACGTCTCCCGGTCCCCGTCCCGCAGACCCAGCACCGCTGCGCGCATGGGCCATTGTCCCGAACCCAACCGTTCACAGACTTTAGTGACCCACCACTAGCCTCGATCTTTCACGCGGCTCCGGCGTGTCGGTGGGGCAGTGATTTGGGGGGCGTTTCGGCTGCGTTTCGCCGGCCGGGCGTGCGGGAGTGCCGGCCGTCGCTCCGGTGGCGGGGTTGCCGGTCCTGGGTTGTCGGGGTGGGTGACTGGGCGTCAGGTGAAGGCGGCACGCAGTCGGGCGAAGGCGGTCACCAGGTCGGCGGCCCAGGGCCAGTCCCGGTCGATCTTGAGGTAGCCGCGACGGGCTTTGTCCACGACCAGGGCCCCGAGGTGCAGGAGTCGGTAGCGGCAGGGTGGCTGGTTCGGCCCGGGCCAGGCTGGTTTCCTCGAGGCACAGGGCTTTGGTCCAGGTGAGCAGGTCCGCCCCGGTCAGGGCGAGTTCGAGCCAGGGCGCGTTCGCGGTGGCGCTGTGGCAGGGCAGGTTGGCCATGCCGGTGTCCTTACCGACCCGGATGGCGTCCTCGACGCGGGCATGGGCGCGGTGGCGCACTTCCAGGTCGGCCAACTGCCTGCTCGGGCCACCGGCCGGGGTGTCGGTGATGAACGCGGTGAACCGGTGCCCGGCGGCGTCGGTGAAGCGGATCTGCGCGCCGGGGTGGGGTCGTTCGCGGCGCACGATCACCCGTGAACCTTCCGGCCAGGCGGAGAGATCCAGCAGGTCGGTCAGTTCGGCGACCCGGGCCCCGCGTCGTGGTTGCCCGTCGCGGTTGTAGGCAGCGGTCCACGCCTTCTCCGGGACGGTGTTGATCGCGTCCTGCACGCGCACCTCGATCGGGAAACCCAACGAGAACTGACAACCAAGCTCGCGCAGCCTCTTGGCGAAGGCGTGGGTGGCCCCGGCCGAATCGGCCGAGACCAGCACCGCCGGGCCGGTGGTGTCGCCGGGGCGCGGGCGGGCGTGCTCCGGCAACCCCGCCAGTGCCAGGTTCAGTACGGCGATGTGATCGGTTGCGGTGTTGCTACCGGCATTGCCCGGGCGCAGCAGCCCCGCCAGGGCCTCCACGCCGGCTACCTCGGGGCGGTCGAGGTAACACAGCAGTGGGTGGAAGCCGAACCCCTTCTTCCACGTCGGTCGGGGGTCCTCCTTCTCCGAATGCGCATCGAGCAGGCTCGCGTCGAAGAACAACCGCAGCCCCGCGGCCACATCCGGGCCGCCACCGGCGGCCCACACCGCCGCCCGCGCACCGACACGCGCCGTCCGGATCTCGGCGAGCTTGCCCGGGCTCACCCGGTCCAGCACCCGCCAGGCGGTCGCATCGGAGGCGACCGTCCCGAACAGCTTGTCCTGATCACGCAATGTGCGCAGGTCCGCCAACGCCGTCCCACCATCGGCGATGCTCACGGCCAGATCCGCCAGGACCTGCCCCGGGGCACGGACCGGCGGGCCCTGATAGGTGTCGAGCAGCACATCAGTCCAACCAGCGACCAGACCACTGTCGCGGGCCAGTTCCCGCAGCAGCGCCGTCCCGGCGTGGGAGACCACGCCCTTACCATCCGCGCTGACTGTGAACCGCGACTTGCCCTTGCTGTTCTTCACCCGCGGAGTGCCTTCCCGTTCGGCGAACATGGACCCTCAACAAGCCCATTTTCCCTTACAGGCAAGGCACTTCCGTGTTCCCGGACCAGGTGGCGAACCTATTCCGATGAAAGATCGAGGCTAAGAGCGTGTCTCAAGTGGCGAGTTTCTTCCAGCAGGTCAGCGCGGCGGCGAGGGTCAGGAACGCTGCGAACAGGTTGCCGTCGCGTTCGTAACGCACCGTCAGGCGGCGGTAGCCGCTGAGCCAGGCGATAGTGCGCTCGACCTTCCAGCGGTAGCGCCCCAGGCGTTCCTTGGACTCGATGCCCTTGCGTGCGATGCGTGGGGTGATCCGGCGTTCACGCAGCCACTGGCGGCGGGCGGCGGAGTCGTAGGCCTTGTCGGCGCGCAGTTTGGCGGGCTTGTTGCGTCGAGGTCCGCGACGGGACCGGATCGCGGGGATGGCCTCGACCATGGGTTGGAGTCGGGTCCCGTCGTTGACGTTCGCGCCGGTGACCTCGGTGGCCAACGGCAGCCCGTCGGCCTCGGTGATCACATGCAGCTTGGAGCCCGGTTTCCCTCTGTCGACAGGGTTTGGGCCGGTAAGAGTGCCCCCCTTTTCGCCCGGACGCTCGCCGCGTCCAGCAGCGCCGAGGACCAGTCCAGCCGCCCGTCGGCACCGAGACGGTCGAGCATCTCCTGGTGCAGGCGCTGCCAAAACCCGTCCGCGGTCCAGGACTGGAAACGGCGGTGTGCCGTCGGGGTGCTCACCCCGAACTCCGTCGGTAGATGCCGCCACGCGCACCCCGCAGTCAGCACGTAGACAACCGCGGTGAACACGTCACGGTCGGGCAGCGGAACGGTCCCACCGCCTTGCGGACGCAGGTTGAACAACGGCAGCAACGGCTCCACGATCTCCCAGAGCTCGTCGGGCACCATGCGTTCTGACAGGGGCTCAGTCACAACTCAATATCATTGCCCCAACAGTCACATCTGCCACGCAAGACACGCTCTTAGCGGTGCGGCACCTCGACCCGACCGCACAGGCGCGAGTCGCTCCTCGACACCGTGCCCCCGGATCTGCGCCCTGATGGCTTCGAGCAACCGCCTGGGGCGTTCAGCACTCAAAGCGGTCTGCACCCGACTCGGATCGGCTATCTCGGCTCGACCGGCGGCCGGTGCGGCAACGCGCGACCGCCCAGCTCGACATATCGTTGCCGCACGTCGTCCAGGCTGCCCGACCCGTTAGGTCCGCCTCGGACGATGTGGCTGTCGTGATCGTCCTGGCCGTCGTCCTCCCAACCGCATTCTGCGCACAGGTCGTATGCGCCGCGTTCGGGCAGGGTCACATGACCGCAGCACGGACACGAGTAGGGGCCGGATTCCTCGGGTGCGACGACGTGGCGGAATGTCGCCTCGAAGT
>DASXPS010000160.1 GCA_036493475.1 Sporichthyaceae bacterium
GAAGGCGAGGTTGCCCCGCCCAGGGCTGTTCACGAGATGACCTTGGCGAAGTGGGGGGGGTTTGGGTATTGGGTGGCGGCCCACCTGCGCCGGAGCCGCCATGGCCTCGTTGTCCTTGTTGGAGCGCCTCGCCACTGTCCCGGATCCCCGCCACTCCAAGGGTCGTGTCCACCCCCTGTCCGCCATCCTCGGGCTGACCGTTGTCGCCCTCTTGGCCGGCTGCCGCTCCCTGGAAGCGATCGCCCAGTTCGGCCGCGACCACGGCACCGCGCTCGCCCATCCGCTCGGCTTTTGCCGCGGCAAAACTCCCTGCAAGGCCACCCTCTCGATCCTCCTGCGCCGCCTCAACGTTGCGGCCCTGGAGGAGGTGCTGGCCGCCTGGATCGCCGACCGCCACCCCGGCGGCTTCGAGCACCTGGCCCTCGACGGCAAGGTACTGCGCGGCAGCGCCGCTGGCGACACCCCCGGGGTCCATCTGCTGGCCCTATTCGCCCCCGCGGTCGCGGCCACCGTCGGCCAGTTGCGCGTGGCGGCCACGACCAACGAGCACAAGGCGGCGTTGCGGCTGTTGGGCATCCTGCCCCCGCTCGCCGGGGCGGTGGTCACCGGCGACGCCATGTTCTGTGTACACGACCGACGGATCGCGTCATTGACAGGTGAGGTAAGTTCGGTGGCATCCGTTTCCCTCGGAGGATACCACTGTGCCTGCCGTCCCTGCCCCTTTCCGGCGTGACCCACTCGCCACCCGTCGCCGGTGGTCCGAACGACTCAAGCGGTTCCGGCGCGCGCACCAGACGGTCGCTCAGTTCTGTGCCGCCGAGGGCATCTCGGTGCCGTCCTTCTACGTCTGGAAGCGGGTCCTCGCCAGCGCAGCCACGTCACCCGACCCGGTCACGCCCCCGCTCGTCCCCATCCGCTTGACTCCGTCGCTCGCCGGCCCGCCGATCGAAGTGGTGTTCCCCTCGGGCATTGTCCTGCGGTTCCCACCTGACGCCCGACCGGAGGTGATCGCCGCCGTCGTGCATGCCGTCGAGGGCCGCCCGTGCTGAGCATCCCGCCTACCACCCAGCTCTGGTACGGCGGGGCCGTGGATCTCCGCCTCGGGTTCGACGGCCTGTACCGCCACGTCCAAGCCACCCTCCAGGCCGACCCCCTGAGCGGCCACCTGTTCATTTTCACCAACGGCGCGGCCAACCGCCTCAAGGTGCTGTACTGGAGCCGCCACGGACTTTGTCTCTGGTGCCAGCGACTCGAGCGCGGCCGCTACCACTTCCGCACGCCCACCGACCGCAAGCTCGAACTCACCGCCACCGAGTTCGCCATGATCCTCGACGGCATCGACTACCCCTCGGCCAAACGCTTTCCCCGATATTCGCGCCCGGAATCGTCAACGATTCGCTGACGCCCCCGCCGTTTTTGACCCACACTTGGGCATGGACGCCGACGCCCCGCTGCCCTTGGACGTGCCCACACTCCAGGCCCTGGTGCGCGGACTCCAGGCCGAGAATGCCCAACTCCGCACGCTGCTGCAAAGCCAGGCCCAGCAGTTCCAACGCACCACCGACGAGCTCCGGGCCGAAGTGGCGGCGCTGACAGCCCAACTCAAGCGCGCGCAGACGCACCGCTTCGGCCGGCGGTCCGAACGCACGCCCAAGCTGCCCAAAGCCCCCGGCGCTGCGCCGGCGCGGCGCCGCCACGACCACGGCCGTTCGCCACTCCCGGCTCACCTCGAACGCCGCGACACCGTCCTCGACCTGACGCCCGAAGAGCGCCGCTGTCCGAGTTGTGGTGGCGACCGCGTGTGCATCGGCCAGACCGAGACCGAGCAACTCGATTGCGACCCGACGCCCTACTTCGTGCTTCGCACCATCCGCAAGACCTACGCCTGCCGGCAGTGCCCCCCGACGGTCCCGGCCGAGCAACGGCTGCGGACGGCGACACCGAGCACCGTCGGGCCGATCGAGCGGGGGCTGTGTGGTCCGGGCTTGCTGGCCGAGGTCATCGTCGGCAAGTTCCTCGACCACCTGCCGCTGCACCGCCAGGCCGCCCGGATCGCTCGGGCCGGCGTCCACGTGGCCGCCAGCACCCTGGGCGACTGGATGACACGGTCCGCGCTCCTGCTGACGCCGCTGTACGAGCTGATGCACCGGCGGGTTCTGGCGTGCCCGGTGGTGTGGTCGGACGACACGCGGTCCCGGTTCGCGAAGCCCGGCGAGCGCGTGATGCCGCACGGCCATTTCTGGGTGACGATCGGCGACGCGACGGCCCCGTACACAGCCTTCCACTTCACCACCGGCTACGACGCCGCAACCGGCCCGGAGCGGTTCCTCCGGGGCTTCCGGGGCTACGTGCATGCCGACTGCCTGTCGCAGTACAACACCCTCTTCACCGACGGGGCGAGGCACGTGGCTTGCTGGGCTCACGCCCGCCGCAAGTTCCTCGGCGCGGGCGAACCGGGAACACCCGCGGTGGAGTTCATCCACCAGCTCTACCACCTCGAGCACCAACTCCCACCGCCCGACACCCCGGAGCGCTCCGCCGCCCGTCACGCGGTGCGGCAAGCGCAAGCGATCCCGATCCTGAACGACCTGAAGGAGTGGCTCGCCGCGACGCTCGCGGCGGCGTTGCCCAAATCAGCCGTGGCAGTCGCGATTCGATACCTGACTAACCATTGGGCGGCGTTCGTCCGATACGCCGAGGACGGGCGGCTGTCGCTGGACAATAACCTATCCGAGAGAACGCTGCGGCTGATCGCGGTGGGTCGGAGCAATTGGAAGTTCGTGGGCAGTGCGCAGGCGGGTGAGCGCGCGGCGGTACACTTCTCGCTGGTGGGCACCTGCCGGCACCTGGGTCTCGACGCGGCGGCTTATCTGCGCAAGATCCTTCCGGCCCTTCATGTGCTGGGCGAGAAACCGACCACGGCCCAACTCGAGCCACTCCTGCCGGACGTGTGGGCGAAGCGTCAACGATCCGGACTCATCGCCGCGTAAGCCGATCCAGCACCGCATCCCGGCCGATCCCGGCAGTCGCTCACCCACCGTTCTTAGCCGGGGGTGTACGGTGCAGGAAGGTCATTCCCAGGCCGAACACGTCCGCGGGTACGTCCGCTCGGGAGTCGATCTGCTCCGGGGCCATGTAGCGC
>DASXPS010000161.1 GCA_036493475.1 Sporichthyaceae bacterium
TCGGTGCCGACCTCGCGGGCGACGCGGGTGACCTCGTCGGCGAAGGAGGACAGCTGGTCGACCATCGTGTTGATGGTGTTCTTCAGCTCCAGGATCTCGCCCTGCGCGTCGACGGTGATCTTCTGCGACAGGTCGCCACGGGCGACGGCGGTCCCGACGTGGGCGATGTTACGAACCTGGTTGGTCAGGTTGGACGCCATGAAGTTCACGTTGTCGGTGAGGTCGCGCCAGGTGCCCTCAACGCCACGCACCTGAGCCTGACCGCCGAGCTTTCCCTCGGTGCCGACCTCGCGGGCGACGCGGGTGACCTCGTCGGCGAAGGAGGACAGCTGGTCCACCATCGTGTTCACCGTGGACTTGAGCTCGAGGATTTCCCCGCGCGCGTCGACGGTGATCTTCTGCGACAGGTCGCCACGGGCCACGGCCGTGGACACCGTCGCGATGTTACGTACCTGGTTGGTCAGGTTCGACGCCATCGAGTTCACGTTGTCGGTCAGGTCGCGCCAGGTACCGGAGACACCGCGCACCTGGGCCTGACCGCCGAGCTTTCCCTCGGTGCCGACCTCGCGGGCCACCCGGGTGACCTCGTCGGCGAAGGAGGACAGCTGGTCGACCATCGTGTTGATCGTGGACTTCAGCTCCAGGATTTCCCCGCGCGCGTCGACGGTGATCTTCTGCGACAGGTCACCGCGGGCCACGGCCGTGGTCACCTGCGCGATGTTGCGGACCTGGTTGGTCAGGTTGGACGCCAGGTGGTTCACGTTCTCGGTCAGGTCACGCCAGGTACCGGACACACCGGTCACCTGCGCCTGGCCACCCAGTCGTCCTTCGGTGCCGACCTCGCGGGCGACGCGGGTGACCTCGTCGGCGAAGGAGGACAGCTGGTCGACCATCGTGTTGATGGTGTTCTTCAGCTCCAGGATCTCGCCCTGCGCCTGCACGGTGATTTTCTGCGAGAGGTCACCGGAGGCCACCGCGGTCGCCACATGGGCGATGTTGCGGACCTGGTCGGTCAGGTTGGACGCCATGAAGTTGACGTTGTCGGTCAGGTCCTTCCAGGTACCGGCCACGCCGGGCACCTCGGCCTGACCGCCGAGCTTGCCCTCGGTGCCGACCTCGCGGGCCACCGTGGATACCTGGTCGGCGAAGATCCGCAGCGTCGCGGTCAACGAGTTAATGGTGTCCGCGAGCTCGGCCACCTCGCCGCGCGCGGACACGGTGATGGACTGCGACAGGTCGCCCTGCGCGATCGCGGTGGCCGTCTTGGAGATGGATCGCACCTGGCTGGTCAGGTTCGAGGCCATCAGGTTCACCGAGTCGGTGAGGTCGCGCCAGGTGCCGGACACCCCGCGCACGTCCGCCTGGCCACCGAGCTTGCCGTCGGTGCCGACCTCACGCGCGACGCGGGTGACCTCGTCGGCGAAGGAGGACAGCTGGTCCACCATTTTGTTCACGGTGCGCCCGATGGTGCGGAACTCACCGCGCAACGGGCGTTCCTCGATCTCCAGCTCCAGGTGCTGGGACAGGTCGCCCTCGGCCACCGCCGCGATGACCCGGGCGATCTCGATGACCGGGCGGGTCAGGTCGTCGATCAGTTCGTTGATCGCGCGGGCGTTGGTCATCCAGGTACCGCGCAGCGGCTCTTCCATCAACCGCTCGGTAGTGCGGCCCTCGCGGCCGACCACCTGGGAGATCTTGTGGATGGCCACCGACTGGTTCTCCAACTGGCGGGCCACCTCGTTGAATCGGGTGGACACCTCGCCCAGCCGACCCTCGCGCCGCCGTAGCCGCACCCCGAAGTCGCCGTCGGCCACCTGGCCGAGCGCCTCCATCAGCTCGTTGAGCAGGCTGTCCTCGACGCGGCCGGGATCCTGCCCCGGAACCCCGGCGCCGGTGTTCGCACCGGTGTCGGTGGGGGTGATCTCGGGCTCGACCATCGTCATCGCTGGACCTCGCAAGGGTGGCGGGACTCGACTGTCGCGGAGAGGCCATCTTGCCCCGCCAACCTGAACATTGGGGTAGCCCGATGGCGCGTCGGGGCGGATTGCCCTACAGGGCAGGGATTCCGCCAGAATCTGAACATGTCGCGGCGCACCCACCGCCGGCTTCGCTTGCCGGCCGACGATCGCTCGCCGGCCGCGGCCCGCGCCCTGGTTCGCCAGGTGCTCGCCGCGGGTGGCCGTTCGGACGCCCTGGATTCCGCGTTGCTGCTGGTCAGTGAGCTCTCCACGAACGGCGTCGTGCACGCCGGCACTGCCGTCGACATCGAGGTGCAGGCCGACGAGCACGGCGTCACGGTGACGGTCTCCGATCAGCAGTCCGGACCGATGGGGGCCGGGGTGGGTTCCCGGCCCTTACCCGGGGAAATGCCGGCTCACTCCCCGGTGGGCAACATTTCCATCACCGATTCGGCGGACACCCAATCGGGCGACGCCATCGCCGATCTGGCGGAACGGGGCCGGGGGCTGTTTCTCGTGGATCAGTTGGCCACGGCGTGGGGCACCACCCATCATCCGGGCGGCAAGAGCGTGTGGTTCCGACTCGGGCCCGCGATCGACCCGGCGCCGGGCGCCCCAACCGAGTCGCAGCCGCGCCTGCCGGTCGCCCGGGCGGCCGACGAAGAGGTACCCGCCGCCGCCTGGTCCTGGTTGGTGCACGTCCCGGAAGGTCTGCGCGACCGGCTGAGCATGCCCGCGCTGGTCTCGGAGCTGCTCACCCGGCTCTGCGAGGTGACCGGAGCGGCCACCGGCACGGTATGGCTGGACCAGGACGATGAGCGCGGTCGAGCGCGCCTGGCGGGCTACCGCTCCGCCGAACAGGGCCCGTCGGCCCCCCGGGCGCACGGTCTCACGGTGCCCGTGCCGGTGGCCCGGCCGTGGCGCGCCTCCTTGGTGCTGCATCCGTCGCCGGGCGCCGGGCCGGGGAAGTACTGGCCGGAGTTGGCCGGGCTGTCCGCGCAGCGCATGGCCATCAGCATTGATGCCGAGCGGCTGCACACGGAGGAGCGGCGGCGGCGCGGTGCGCTGGCATTCCTGGCCGAGGCCAGTGAGCTGTTGGCCAACTCGTTGGACGTGGACCTCACCGTGGCGTTGGTGCCCCAGCTGGCGGTGCCCCGGTTGGGGCAATGGTGTGCGGTCCATGTGCTGGGCGCCCGGTCCGCGAGCGCCGCGGGTCTGCAGTTGGCCAGCGTTGCGCACGTTGACGAGGAGCAACTGACCGCGCTGCAGAACGCGCTGGGTGCGGACATGGACCGCGATCTGGCCGCCCGATTGGCCGAGGTGGTCGCGACCGGGGAGACCAGCGCCCTGGTCGGACCCCTGGAGGGCGTCGCGGTGCCGCTGGCCGCGCGCGGCCGATTGCTCGGCACGCTGTCCGTGGGTCGGCAACCGGACCGCATGCACACCGGTGAGGACATCGCGGTGCTGGAGGACCTGGCCCGGCGCGCGTCACTGGCGCTGGACAACGCGCAGGCACACGCCGAGCGCAATCAGATCGCGCAGGACCTGCAGCGGGCGTTGCTGCCCACCCAGCTACCGGTGGTGGCCGGCGCCGAGTTCGGCGCGGAATACGTACCGGCCAGCTCCGGGGTGGAGGTCGGCGGTGATTTTTACGACGTGCTCGCGCTGCGCCGCAACCGTTGGCTGGTGTGCATCGGTGACGTGTGCGGCAAGGGCACCCAGGCTGCGGCGGTCACCGGAGTGGTTCGTGACGTGATGCGCGCCCTGGCCGCCGAGAACCGCACCTTGCCGCGCATCCTGTCCTCGCTCAACCGCACCCTGCTGGCCGCGCAGACGGATAGATATGCCACAGTCGCGGCCGCGTTGGTCACCCGGCGGGAGTCGCCCGGCGGTGAGCGGTTACTCGATGTGACCCTGTGCCTGGCCGGACACGACCGCCCGGTGCTGCTGCGCGCGGACGGCACCACCGCCTCGGTGGGCGAGACGGGCACCGCGGTCGGCTTGCTCACCGAGTTCGAGGTGACCGAGACGCGGTTCAGCCTCACCCCCGGCGAGACATTGGTTTTCTGCACCGACGGCGTCACCGAACGCCGGCACGGGACCGAGATGTACGGCACCCGGCGGCTGCGGCGGGTGTTGCGTGGGCTGGTCGGTCACTCCGCTGGTTCGGTCGCCGCCCGAATCCGGGAGAACGTGGTCGCCTTTTCCGCCGAACCGCCGCGCGATGACATTGCGGTGCTGGTGCTGCGCAATACGGCGGACCGCTGAGAACTCGGCCGAACGTCCCCATCGAGCCGGCCGTTGTGCCGATGCAGGCCTTGACCACCGCGGGGCACGCTGGCCGTGGTCGTCCCTGACGGGGCGCCCGGAGCGGAGGTCGGCATGGACGTCGAGCAGCAACAGCGCAACGGCAGGCACCGGGCCAAGACGGCGGGTTGGCGCGTGGTGATCGCCGCGACCGCGTTGGGTGTGCTGATGGGTGGCGGTGCGGTGTACGCCTACCGCCACGCGCAGGACGCCACGTCCACCGCGACGCCGGTCAGCGACACAGCGGGCCGCTGAGGTCGTAGCAGCGAGAACGGGCAGTCGGGGCCCCTTTTATCAAGGGGTCCGACTGCCCGCTTTTTTATGCCCCCCGAAACGTGTCGAAGGGGCCGGGCCATGCGCCGCCCCGACCCCTCCGCACCCACGCCCGTTCGGTGCGGGTTTGACGATCCCCGGAGAGAACAGCCGTGATGACGAGGATGTTAGAGACCATTCTTTGACTCGCCAAGGCACTCGTGAGGGCCTCTTGAAACAGACATTGAGTGCATATCCGGGCACTCTGCTGATACCGTGAGTCAGTGTTCGACTACCGAGGGTGTGCGGTCTGGTAATTGTCATTCCGCCAATATGACGCCAGACATTCTAAGTAGTGCTTGTTGTGAGCCTTGACGATCCACTGGCCTTGCCTTTAGAAACTTAAGCGTAAGACCAAGAAGCGACCGAGCCAGATTTGCCCGCCACCGACGTTGGCGTCGGGAAAGCCATACAGAGAGAGAGCATTCGATGAGCAAGATGACCCGCGCTGGTGCGGTCGTATTCGCCGCCGCCGCTGCGTCCGCCGTTTGTTTGCCCGCTTCCGCCGCCCACGCCGCTACGGCCGGTGGCCCGCCGCGTGGCGAGATCGTGATCTGCAACCACAGTGGCTACATGTTCGATGTCTACGCCGACGGCCCCTCGATCCGTGAGGACGACCTGGCCGGTTCGTTCGACGAGTGCACCGACTGGGCACGCGTGCTGACCGGCGGTTACGACATCGGTTTCGCGCTGCGGGTGCCCTCGCAGTCGAACGTGATCATCCAGGCCCGCTTCAAGCGTGACGACCACGTCTTCTACAAGGTCTTCAACGGCCAGGGCGTCGTTCACACCAACGTTGGCTACGGCGAGCTGACTCGCGTCGACCTGTACATTCCGCGCGCCTAGTACGCACCGCAGGAATTCACCTCACGAGCCGGGCAGGCCCAATGGGTCGGCCCGGCTCGTGCATTTCTCACAGCGCCAGGACCCCCGTCGGAGTAATCGCGTTCCGTCGGGGCGGCGCGTGTGGTAATCGCCATTCCCCCGGCGATTGGAAGCCAAGGTAAAGCGGTTCGAGCCCCGATCCCGCCGATCGGAACCCATTCCGCAATGTCACCCCGTCGGGTGCGTAGTAGATGTCATAGGACTCCTTGACGGGTATATGGGAAGCCCTTTACAAAGTTTGCAGCAGTACATGAAATGGCCGAGCGAAAAATGCCCGTTTTCGACCTTCTGCGTCGAAAGCCATACGAAAGAGAGAGTTCCCATGCGCCAGATCGCCCGCATCGGCGCGGTTGCTTGCGCCACCGCCGCCCTCGCCGTGACCGGCCCGTCCGCCATGGCCGCCCAGATGGGCGACCACGGCCCGAAGCCGGCCGCGCCGGCCCCGCCGCCCCGCGGCGAGATCGTCATCTGCAACCACAGCGGCTACATGTTCGACGTGTTCGCCGACGGCCCCTCGATCCGCGAGGACGACCTGGCCGGTTCCTTCGACGAGTGCACCGACTGGGCACGCGTGCTGACCGGCAAGTACGACATCGGCTTCGCGCTGCGGGTGCCCTCGCAGGCGAACGTGATCATCCAGGCCCGCTTCAAGCGTGAGGACCACGTCTTCTACAAGGTCTTCAACGGCCAGGGCATCGTCACCACCAACGTTGGTCGCGACGAGCTCACCCGCGTCGACCTGTACATCCCGCGCGCCTGAGCACCATCGAACCGGCGGCCGGGTCGACCCTTCGTGGTCGACCCGGCCGATCGGCTGCAGTTCTGGAGTGAGAGAACCGAAAGAGAGCACGATGCGCAGGACCCGGGGGGCTGCTGCGGTTCTCACCGCAGCTGTTCTCACGCTGGTACCGGCGACCGCGGCGAGTGCCGCGTCGGCCGGCAGTGCCGCGCATCCACCCGAGCCCAAGGTCAAGGCGCAAGAGGTCAACGGCGCCAAGGCCAAGAAAGCGGCGAGGGCCAAGAAGGCGGCCAAGGCCAAGAAAGCGGCGACCGAGGGCACCTTGGTGATCTGTAACCACACCGGTTACGTCTTCGACGTCTACGCCGACGGCCCCTCGGTGCGCGAGGACGACCTCGCAGGCAGCTTCGACGAATGCACCGACTGGAAGCCGATGCTGGTCGGGCGCTACGACATCGGCTTCTCCATGCGCACCCCGTCGCAGCAGCCGGTGGTGATCCAGGCCCGGTTCAATCGGGACGGCGCGACCTACTACAAGACCTTCAACAACCAGGGCGTGGTCACCGCATACGTGGCGCCCGACCAGCCAACCCGTATCGACCTGTTCATCCCCGGCGGCTGACCCCGATCAGGTACTCCAGGGTGCATCGGCCCAGGTGGCACCGGCCCGCGCGGTCTCGTGACGCTGTTCGACCTGCGCGGCGGTCAGCACCGGCGGGAACGCGGTCAGCCTGCGCACCAGCCGGGCCCGGGTGAGCACCTCGACGCCGTCCGGGAGGGCGTGGAAGCGCACGTCGTCGCATCCGACCAGCACCACCGCCGGGCGCACGTGCACGGGTTCATCGATCGCCGCGGACAATGCCCGGGCCGCGCGCCAGGCCTGCGCCCGTGCCTGCGGCAGGTAGGGCAACGCGAGGCCGTCGATGTACAGCTCGTCGCGATCCACCATCGCGACCACCCGGTCCAGCGACGCCGCGTCGCGCCGCCATCGTCGATGTCGACGGGACAACAGCGTGAACACCCCGCCGGATCCGATGACCAGATGCGAGATCACCGGATGGGCCGGTCCGATCGGCACCGAGTGCAGCACCCGCCAGGACGGATCAAGCCGATCGAGTGCCAACCCCACCCGCTGCTCGGCATCGGCCACCCCGCGCAGCGTGCCCAGCGGGTCGGTGCGGCGTAGTGCGTGGTGCATCCGGGCCCCGACCGGCGCGGCCCGGGTCAGCTCCCGGGCCCGCTGCGCACTCAGAGCGCCGGGCCGGTTGGCGGCCAGGTCCGCGCCCGCCGCGGGTTCCGCCGCCAAGGTCATCGTCCGTGGCAAACGTGTCACCGCGTCATTCTGATCGGGCGAGGTGCGCCACGGCGCGTACCGGCGAGCCCTCGGCGTGTTCAAGTGCCAACGGCAGCAACCACACGGTGGCCGGGGCGGCGAGCAGATCGGCCAACCCGGTTAGGTTCTCCGTGATCACCGCGTGGGCCGCGGCCAGCACATGGTGGGAGGGCAGTGTCGGCGCGTCGGTGGCGTCGATGCTGGACGCGTCGATGCCCACCGTGCGTACCCCGGCGGTCACCACCAACTCGGCCGCCGCCGGGTCCAACCACGGGTGCGCGGCATAACGCTCGCTCCCCCAATACGCCGACCATCCGGTGCACAGCAGCAGCACCACACCCGGCGCCAGTCGATTACGCACCGCGCCGAGGTGATCGGGGCCGATCGGCGTGCTCTCCGGCAACCCGCGCAGGTCGGCCACCACCGCCGCACCGACGAACCGATGCAGCGGTAGTTCGTCGAGTCGGGGTAGCGCATCGTCGACGTGGTACGGCGCCTCCACATGGGTGCCGCTCTGCGATCCCAGGTGCAGCTCGAGCAGGTTGTAGCCATGGGTGGCGATGCGCGCGGCAGGCCGCAGTTCCACCGGCGGATCGCCCGGCCACACCGGCATGCCGGTGCGGATCGGATGGGTGAGGTCCAGCAACCGCATGCCGCGGTCCGTCAACGGAACCGGGTGGCGGGGTAGGACCGCTGCGGGGCGATGAGCACCGCGGTGCGTCCTTCCTCGCGCATCACCCGGTCGTAGGTGTCCCAGTCCTCGTGGGTGCCGCCGGCCGCCTGAAAGATCTCCCGCAGCAACACCCGCTGCCGATCCGCGTCCACGCCCTCGCGCGGGTCGTCCGGACCGATCAGCTCGGCGTTCCCCTCCACCGCCGACCACTCCCAGCCGCCGCGCACGGCGATCGTCATCCGCGGCCGCTCGCGCAGGTTCGCCAATTTCTTCGCGCCGCCCACCGCCACGTAGGCGACCACCTGCTCGCCGGTGATCGGGTGATTGATCACCCCGGAATTCACCAACGAGGACTGGATGGTGCCGTCGGCGCGGGAGGTGGACACGATCGACAGACCGTGGTCGGCAGCCACCACGGTGATGTAGTTCGACAGGTCAGTCATGGCCTTGAACCTACCGTCGGGTGGATGGTCCGGGAGTGCCCGGAAATCGGCTGGATCCCCGTTTTCCACCTGCGCGTTCCTCACGCCGAACTGGTGACGAGCGAGCCTGGGATCAAGGGTGTTGGTTCTTTACGGTGAACGGCAGTGGCGGGGGACGTCACGGCGCACAGCGCGATAGGGGAAGGAATTCTCGTGATGCCCGGACGGAAGACTGGCGTTTTCGTTGCGACGTTCGTCGCGGCGGCGGCCCTGGGCGGTGGCACCGCCATGGCTGCGCCCTACGAGACGAGCTCGAGCGTGGCAGTGAGTAGCAACAGCCCGGCGGCGGGGGAGACCATTGCGGTCTCGGTTTCCGGTTACCAGCCCGGCGAGGATGTGAACGGCATGATGGACTCCACCCTGGTGTTCAATGTGCGCACCGACTCAGTGGGCGACGGCTCGCTGTTGTTCCGGGTGCCCGGTTCGGCGGCCTGCGGCGCGCACACCCTGACCGGTATCGGTCAGTCCAGCGGGATGGAGTCGCACGCATTGATCACCGTGGTCGGTAACTGCGGAAGCGCCGGCTGACCCGGACAGAACGTTCGTAGGCCCGCGGCATGCTTGCCGCGGGCCTACTGTCGTCCGACCATGGCATCACCGACATCCGTCCGCCGAGGAGTAGCCGTGTCGCCTGCCGAAGGTGTCTCCGCTGTCACCGGCTCTGCGACTGCGGCGGCCACCGTGCTGGACGATCCGGCAGCGATCCGCGCCGCCGACCCCGGCGGCATGTTGGCTGCCGTGGCCGGGGCCGGTGACCAGATCCGCACCGGGGTGGCCGAGCTCAGTCGGATGGCGCTGGACGATCTGGAGCCCGACGAGCAACCGCGCAGCGTCGTGGTGGCCGGCATGGGCGGTTCGGCGTGCGCCGGCGATGTGCTGGCCGTGGTGGCCGGGACGCTGGGCCGGGTGCCGGTGTTGGTGCACCGGGGTTACGGCCTGCCCGCTTGGGCCGACGCCCAGGACCTGGTGGCGGCGGTGTCCTGTTCGGGGAGCACCGAGGAGACGCTGTCCGCGGTGGCCGAGGCGGAGCGACGCGGCATCCGGGTGCTCACCGTGGGCGCGGACGATTCGCCGTTGGCCACGGCCGGCATGCAGGCCGGTGGCGTGCACCTGCCGGTGGACGCCGAGGGCCGCCAACCGCGTGCCTGTCTGTGGGGACTGGCCACGCCGTTGTTGGTAGCAGCCGATGCACTGGGCCTGGCCGCCACCGGGCGGGCCGCATTGGCCGAGACGGCAGACATGCTCGACGGCATCGCCGCGGAGTGCGCGCCGGAGGTCCCCGCGGCGACCAACCCGGCGAAATCACTGGCCGTGGCGCTACTCGGTGGGCTGCCCGTGGTGTGGGGGTTCTCCGAGGTGGCCGCGGTGGCGGCGTTGCGCTTCGCGAATCAACTCGCGGAGAACGCCAAGATGCCGGCCGTGGTCGGCGCCCTGTCCGAGCCACACCACAACCAGGTGGTGGCCTTTGACGGGCCGTTCGGTGGTTGCGGCGCCGTCCGTCTGCACCCGGTGATCCTGCGGGATGCGGTGCAGGACGCCCGGCTCGCGCAACGCGCGGTGGAGTCGATGAAGCTGGCCGCCGACGCCGGCCTGTCCGTGCAGCAGGTCACCGCGCGTGGCAATCATCGCCTGGTGCGGTTGGCCAGCCTGATCGGGTTGTTGGACTTCGCCTCGGTGTACCTGGCGATTGCCCAGGGCATCGATCCCACTCCGGTAGTGCCGATCGTGGAATTGAAGAAGAGATTGGCTGCGAACAGCATGTGACAACTGCGGGGTGGCCACGGGTCACTTGCGCGGCGGTCAGGTTAGGCGTCGGTGAACGTTGGCGCGTTTGCCCTGGCTTAACCGTGTTGCACTCCCCCCTTATGGCGCGGCTCGCTTGTATCGCCTGCGTTGTCTGGCAACCGTTAAGGGGAATGTGATGATTCGAAACGTTCGAATGAGCCGAGTCGTGCTGGCTGCGACTGTGGCGTGTGGCCTCGGTATGGCTGCTCCGGTGGCGGCAAGCGCGGCGACCAACCCGCCTCCGGCTACGGGCACGCACGCGACCACGCAGAAGCCCGCAGTGAAGCCGTTGGCCAAGCCGAAGCCGACCAAGGCCCCGGCGCCGAAGTCGTCGGTGGCGATCAGCAACCCGGCCCCGAAGCCGGCGCCGACCAAGAAGCCGGCCCCGAAGGCCATTGTGGCCAGCAACCCGGTGGCGAAGCCCAAGCCGACCAAGGCCCCCGCGCCCAAGTCGTCCATCGCCATCGACAACCCGGCGCCCAAGACCGGCGACAACAAGGCGCTGGTGCACAAGCCGCTCATGCACAAGACCCTGCACAAGCCGTTGATGCACAAGCCGCTGGCCAAGCCCAAGCCGACCACCAAGCCGATGCCCAAGGGCTGACGGCCCTCCCGTCACCGCGCGGCCCGGGTGTGGCGGGCCGCGCGGTAACGGCAGAATCCTGACGTGACGATCCTGGCCGTGCTGGCGGCCGCAGTGATGGCGGTCTGCTACGGCACGGCGTCGGTGCTGCAGGCGATCGGGGTCCGGTCCGGTGCGCCTTCGGCCGGTCTGGACCCCGGCCTGCTGGTTCGGATGCTGCGTCAGTTGCCTTATCTGGCGGGCCTTGCGCTCGACGGTGCCGGTTTTCTCGCCTCACTGCTCGCCCTGCGGCACCTACCGTTGTTTCTGGTGCAGGCGGCCGCGGCGGCCGGCGTGGGCATCACCGCGCTGCTGGCCACCCGGCTGCTCGCGTTGCGGTTGTCCGGCCGGGATGTGGTCGCGTTGTTCGCGTTGGGCGCCGGCGTGGTGTTGCTCGCGATCAGCGCCCGCCCGGAGAGTTCCGCCGATCCCGGCTCCACCTTCGGGTGGGTGGTGCTGATCCTGCTGGCGCCCACGTTGGTATCCGCGTTGCTCGCACCGCATGCGGGCTCCCACGCCCCGGCCATGCTGGCCGCGGTCGCCGGGAGCGCCTTCAGCGGGGTCGCCATCGCCGCACGGGGGGTGATGGTGCCGCACCCGTGGTGGCATCTCGTCGGCAAGCCGTTGGCCTGGTCCGTGGTCGGCTACGGCGTGCTGGGGGCCTGGGTGTTCGCCGCGGCCCTGGAGCGCGGTGCGGTCACCGCAGTGACGGCGGTGGTGTTCGCGGTGGAGACGGTGTTGCCCGCGAGCGTCGGGCTGCACTGGCTCGGGGACTCGACGCGGTCCGGTATGGCGTTGCCCGCCGTGGTGGGCTTCGGCATCACGCTGGCCGCCGCGGTGGGTCTGGCAGGCTACGCGCAGCCGACCGCGCCTGGCTGAGTGATCCTCGCCTGTAGTCTCACCGGCCATGCCCCTGGATCCGCAGATCGCTGCCGTGCTGGCGCAGGTCGCCACCATGAACAACAAGCCGCTTTCCGAATTGGGGGTGGGCGCTGCCCGTAGCCAACTCGCCATGCTGTGCGCGATGGGCGGGCGCAGTACCGCGACGCTGGCCGAGGTGTCCAACCGCACCATCGACGGTCCGGCCGGGCAGGTGCCGGTGCGGATTTATCGTCCGGTGGGCGACGGGCCGTTCGGCCTGCTGTGCTTCTTCCACGGCGGCGGGTTTGTGCTCGGGGATATCAATACCCACGACGGCGTGTGCCGCCAGATCGCGGCCGATGCCCAGTGCGTGGTGGTCGCGGTGGACTACCGACTTGCACCGGAGCACCCGTTCCCCGCCGCCGTGGAGGACTGCGACGCCGCGTTGCGCTGGGTGGCCGCGAACGCCGAGTCGTTGGGTGGGGACCCGAACCGGCTGGCGGTGGGCGGGGAGAGCGCCGGCGGCAACCTGTCCGCGGTGATGGCGCAGCGCATGCGGGACCACGACGGCCCGGCGCTGGTCGCGCAACTGTTGGTGTACCCGGCGTGCCGGTTGGCGGGTGATCCCACCCCGTCGATGCTGGCCAACGCCGAGGGCTACTTCCTCACCGCCGCGGACATGGCGTGGTTTTTGAACTGCTACCTGTCCGACCCCGGCGAGGCCTCGATGGTCACGGTCTCCCCGGCGTTGGCCAAGGACCTGACCGGCCTACCACCGGCGCTGGTGATCACCGCGGAGTTCGACCCGCTGTGTGACGACGGCGAGGACTACGCCGCGGCACTGCAGGGGGCCGGGGTGCCCGTCACGGTCTCCCGTTACGACGGCGCCATCCATGGCTTCTGGAACTTTTTCAGCCTGCTCAGCCTGGGTCGTGCCGCGATGGACGAATCGACGAACTGGTTGCGCGCCAGACTCAGCTGAGCCGGCGGCGCTGGGCGAACTCGGCGTACCAGCGCACCGCGTCGGGGGAGTCCACGGCGGCCAGGTTGGCCGCCTTCTCCAGCGGGGTGCCGGTCATCAGCTTCTTCACCGGCACCTCCAACCGCTTGCCGGTCAGCGTGTGCGGTACCGCGGGCGCGGCCACGATTTCATCAGGGATATGACGGGGCGTCAGACGAGTGCGCAATGTGGTGCTGATCAGTGTGCGCAGGTCGTCGTCAACCTCCTGGCCGGCCGCCGGCACCACGAACAGTCCGAGCCAGTAGCCGCCCTCGGGCAGGTCGATACCGACCACCAGGGTCTCGGCGATCTGCGGCAGGCTCTCCAGCACGTCGTAGAAGTCGCTGCTGCCCAGTCGCACACCCTGCCGGTTCAACGTGGCGTCCGAGCGGCCGTGGATGACCACTGACCCGTCCGGGTTCATGGTGGTCCAGTCCCCGTGCCGCCACACGCCGGGCCAGGTGTCGAAGTAGGAGTCGCGGTAGCGCGCGCCGTCCGGGTCGTTCCACAGGTACAGCGGCATGGACGGCATCGGCTCGGTGATCACCAGTTCGCCGACCTCGCCGACCAGCGGCTTGCCGTCGTCGTCCCAAGACGCGGTGGCCGCCCCGGCCAGTGACCCGGAGATGCGCCCGGCCCACACCGGCAACAGGTCGTTGCCGCCGACGAAGGCGCCGCACACATCGGTGCCGCCGCTGGTGGAATCCATCCGCACGTCGGGCGAAATCTCCTCCAGTACCCAGCGGTAGCCGTCGGTGGGCAGCGCCGAACCGCTGACCATCAGCGTGCGCAGCCCGGACATGTCGTAGCGCGCGCGTGGCGAGATGCCGGCGTTCTGCGTCGCGGTGACCAGCGCCGCGCCCAGGAAGAACACCACGCTGCGGGTGCGCGCGGTCACCTCCCATACTGCGCCGGTGTCCGGGTAACCGGGGCTGCCCTCGTAGAGCACCATGGTGGCGCCCTGCAGCAGGGCGGCGGTGAGGATGTTCCACAAAACCCAGCCGGTGGAGGTGGCGCTGAAGGCGCGCTCGCCGGGCCGCAGCCCGGCGTACAGCCCGCCCCATTTGAGGTGCTCCAGCAGGACACCGCCGTGCCCGTGCACCAGGCCCTTGGGTAGGCCGGTGGTGCCCGAGGTGAACAGCGCCCACAGCGGGTGGGAGAACTCGACCTGTTCGAATTCCAGCGGCGCCCCGGTGGCGAGCAGCTCCTCCCACTCCAGCCAGCCGGCCGGGGCCGGCTCGCCGAACACGTAGGGCAGCGCGACTGCATGGCGCACCGTGGGCAGCCGGTCCCGCAGGGTGGCCGCCACGTCGCGGCGGTCGACGTCCTTGCCGTTCCAGTGGTAGCCATCGGTGGCGATGAGCACCGTGGGCTCCAACTGGGCGAGTCGCCCGATGGTGCCGTCGGCACCGAAGTCCGGTGCGCAGCACGCCCACATCGCGCCCACGGCCGCACTGGCCAGGCAGGCGATCAGCGCGTGCTCGGTATTGGGCAGGTAGGCCGCGACCCGATCACCGGGCCGGACGCCTGCCCGGCGCAGCCAGCCGGCCGCGGCGGCGACGTCGCGACGCAGCTGTGTCCAGCTGACGTGGCGATCCGCGTCAGTGCCCTCCCGGCAACAGATCAACGCCGGTTCCTCGGAGTCGCCGTGGCGCAGCATGTGCTGCGCCCAGTTCAGCCGGGCACCCGGGAACCAGTGCACGTCCGGCATGACGCCCTCGGTGAGTACCGCGGTGTGCGGGGCGGAGGACTCCAGCTCGAAGTAGTCGGCGATGGAGGTCCAGAAACGTTCGATCTCGGCGGTCGACCAGGCCCAGAACGTTTGGTGGTCCGGGAAGTCCCGGCTCTCCCGGATAGCCAGCCAGTCCAGGTATTCCCGCAGCCGCGAGTCGGCCATGCGCTGCGCGGACGGGGTCCAGATCGGGGCGTCGCTCACGGGGCACACCCTATTGCCGGAGCCCCTACTGCGCGTTGGGCACCGTGGTGTGCGCCACCTGGGAGGTGGACGCGGAATTCGCCGGCTGGGCAGCCGTGGAGTTCAGCGTGATCCGGGCCACCGCGTCGGGGGACAGGTAACCGGCGTCGTGGTGCTTCTGCGCCGCCACCCCGGCCAGGAACCCGAGGATCACCAGGAACCCGGCCAGCATTATCCGGGTGGAACCGGCCAGCCGCGTCGCCCGGGTCGGCGGCGGCACGGTGTCGTCCCACGCGTCGGCGCTGAGCAGCGCCGGACGCCACGTCGATCGCTCCGTCAACTGCGAGATCAGCTGTAGCTTCGGGGTCTGCGGCACATCGTCGGGCATCTCGGACAGAGTGGATCGATCAGCCATGGACGGCGGCCTCTCTTTTGTGACGGGCAATCAGGATCACTCGTAGCGCAGGGCCTCGATCGGCCGCAGGGATGCGGCCCGGCTGGCCGGGTACAGGCCGAAGAACAACCCGGTGAGCAGCGAAACCCCCAACGAGAGATAGATGGAATACGGGGCGATCACCGGCTCCACCCCGGCAATCTCGAACCGCGAGGCGATCATCCCGAAGCCGACGCCGATCATCCCGCCGAGCAGGCTGAGGATAACTGCCTCACCGAGGAACTGCCCGATGATGTCCCGTGGATCGGCGCCGATCGCCTTGCGGATCCCGATCTCCCGCGTGCGTTCGGTGACCGACACCAACATGATGTTCATCACCCCGATACCGCCCACCAGCAAGGAGATTCCGGCCACGGCGGCGAGCAGGATCGTCAACGTGTGGTTCGACGAGGAGGACGCGTCGAGCACCGAGGCCGAGTTGAACACGATCACATCGGTGTTCGCGGCGGAGACGTGATGCAGCTGGTCCATCATGCTCTGCACCTCGCGCTGCGCCTGCTGCACCCGTCCGGTCGCGGCCAAAACGGCAATGCCGGTCAGCTCTCCGGTACCGGGGTTGTAGCCGTACAGCGTGTCCTGCACCGCGGTGATCGGTGCGATCACGCGGTCGTCGAGATCCTGCTGTCCCGAGTAGCCCTTGCTGCCCAGAATGCCGCTGACGGTGAACTGTTGGCCGTTGAGCCGCACGTTCTGGCCGACGAGGTCATTGACGTCGCCCTGGGTCAGATCCTGCGCCACGCTGGTGCCGACCAGCAACAAATGATGATGCAGAGTCACATCCTGATCGGTAAACGGCATCCCGGCGCTCACCACGTCGTTGTTGACCTGCAGATAGTTGGCGGTGCTGCCGGTGAGCGATTGCACGGTGTGCGACGAGGTGCCCACGGTGGCCGCCACCGAGCGGACCGCCACGATCGGGGCCACGCTCAGCACGTCGGGTAGCCGCGTCGGGTCCGCGAGGGCATCGGCGTCCGCCTGACTGATCTGCGACGCGCGGGTGTGGGTGCCGTTGTCCGTGTTGTTCTTCAGCCCGAGGGCGTGCCGCAGGCGCGAGCGGAAGGCGCTGCCGCGTCCGCCGCCCCCGGTGGGCATCGCGATGACGGTCAGCGTGTTGGAGCCGAGCCGGTCGATGGAGGCCTGGACCGCGGCCTGCGAACCGGTACCCACCGCGACCAGGGTGATGACGGAGGCGACGCCGATGATGATGCCGAGCATCGTCAACACCGAGCGCATTTTGTTGGCAGCGATGCCACGCCAGGCGAAGCGGAAGCTCTCCTTGGCCCTCATCGGGTGAACTCGTCGGAGATGATGCGGCCGTCGCGCATGACCGTCAGCCGCCGGGCTCGGTTGCCCACCTCGTGCTCGTGGGTGATCACCATGATGGTGCGCCCCTGACCGGCCAACTCGTCGAACAGGTCCAACACGTCCGCGGTGCTCTGCGAGTCCAGCGCGCCGGTCGGTTCGTCGGCGAGGAGTAACACGGGGTCGGTGACGATGGCCCGGGCGACTGCGACACGTTGCTGCTGACCACCGGACAACTCCGAGGGCAGGTGGCCACGCCGCTGGGACAACCCCACCTTGTTCAACGCGTCCATGGCCCGTTCGCGGCGTTCCTTGCGGTCCATCCGCGCGTACACGAGAGGCAGTTCCACATTGCTCAGGGCGGTGGTGCGCGGGATCAGATTGAAGCTCTGGAAAATGAAACCGATCTTCCGGTTGCGCACCACGGACAACTGACTGTCGTCCAGCCGACGCACGTCGACACCGTCCAACAGGTAGCGGCCGGTGGTCGGGGCGTCCAGGCAGCCGACGATGTTCATCAGCGTGGACTTGCCGGACCCCGACGCGCCCATGATGGCCACGTACTCGCCGCGGCTGACGCTGAGATCAACGTGGGCAATGGCATGCACGGCCATCTCGCCCTCGCCGTAGGTCTTGCGGACGCCCTCCAGCCGAATGGCAGGACGGTGGGCAGCGCGCGGTGCGGGGTGTTCGCCCACCAGCGCCTGGGAGACTTGGGTCATATCTGACGGCCAGTCATTTCCTTTATGGGATCCGGACAAGCCTCAGTGTGGGTTCGACGACCGGGGCGGAAAAGACGAATCGCCATATGTCCAGCACTTTCACAGCGCCCTCTTGCAAACCCGTCAGACGGCACAAGGAACGGGTAAATCGGTGGTTCACCCGCGGTTAGCGCGACATCGCGTGTTTCCCTTCGCTTTTCTGGCTGAGAGGTTTCCCAGTCCGATCTGAACTCCGGACGCGGCGGGATGTGGATTGCGTGATCATCGGCCCCGGCGTCGCGACCTGTGTGATGGTGTTAAGGCCGCGATGTCGGGGCTGAGGCACTGGGGGGTGCACAAATATGGGTATGGCACGTCGAGTTCTGGTGGGGGTCGCGTCGGTGGCGCTGTCCACGCCGACCGTTGGGGTAATTCTCGCGAGCGCCGCTCCCGCGGCCGCCGCCGTGGCGGTGGCGCCGGCGGGTTCGGTGGGCTACGACGTCTCTCACCCGCAGTGTGGTCGCGCCCTGCCGTCGGCCGGCGCCTTCGGCATCGTCGGGGTGAACGGTGGCCTGGCATTTGCCCCGAACAAGTGCCTGGCGCAGCAGTACGCGGCGATGAGCGACCACGTCTACGCCACCGGGCTGTACATCAACACCGGCAACCCCGGCGCGGCCGGCGCGCACCGGCCGACCGAGGGTGCCCGCTCGCCCGCGTTGTGCATGCACAATTCCGGCGGCACGGACATCGGGTGTGCCTACGACTACGGCTGGATGGCGGCGGCCGACTCGATCGCCACGGCGCAGGCCGCCGGGGTGCCGATCTCCGGGCGCACCTGGTGGCTGGACGTGGAGCGGGAGAACAGTTGGTCGGATGACCCGGTCGCCAACGCCGCTGATCTGCAGGGCGCGGTGGACTCGTTGCGCAGTCATGGCGTGGACGAGGTCGGGATCTACTCCACCGCGACGTCGTGGAAGGAAATCACCGCCAACTACGCCACGACCACCGCCGCGGCCTACAAGCTCGCCTGGCAGCCGCTGTTCAGTCCGAAGTTCCCGTTGGAGTCATTGCCGCTGTGGGTGCCCGCGGGGTCGAAGAGTCCGCAAACGGCCTGCGCGAGTTCGTTCACCGGTGCGCCGGTGCGCCTCGCGCAGTACATCGAGAACGGCTTGGACACCGACTTGGTCTGTGGCGCTGTCGGCATCACCAGTCTGCCACCGGCGCCGAAGCTGCCCGGCGAGGCGCGCAAGCTCGAGGCACACATGGCGCACCGCAAGGGCGTCAAGCTGTCCTGGAAGGCGCCCAAGAGCGACGGCGGTGCCGTGGTGCGGACCTACCGCATCTACCGGGGCACCTCGAAGTCACACCAGGGCTCGTACCGGACCGTCACGTGCACCACCTCGAGTTGCTCGTGGACGGACACCAAGGCCAAGCACCACAAGCGGTACTACTACCGGGTGAAGGCGATCAACATCGTCGGCAAGGGCCCGCGTACCGGCCGGGTGGACGCCAAGGGTCGCTGACGCTGCGTCAGGCTCGGCGGGCCGCCCCCTCGAGGCGCCGCGCGTGGTGAGTTCGCCGCCCACCGCACCGGCCAGGGCGGCGTGCGCCGGCCCGAGCGCGTAACGTCGGGCTCCGGTATTCGCTCATCGAGCACTGTGCTCGGCAATAGAGCAAGGAGCCGCCATGGCCGGCATCGGCATCGTGGGCGCCGGGATTGCCGGGCTGCACCTGGGCCTTTTCCTGCGCCAACACGACGTCCCGGTGACCATCTACACCGACAAGGCGGCCGACGAAATCGCCGGCGGCCGGCTGCTGAACTCCGTGGCCCATCACCACCCGACGCTGGAGCGGGAGCGCCGGCTCGGCGTGCACCACTGGGATGCCGCGGAGTACGGCTACCTCTGCCACCACCACTACCTGGGCACCCCGCAACCGCTGGCTTTCCGCGGCGACTTCGCCCAGCCCTCTTCCGCCGTCGACCACCGGCTCTACCTGCCGCGGCTGATGGGCGATTTCGAACACCGCGGCGGCCGGCTGGTCGTACAGGCGGTGCAGGCCGACGACCTGGACCGGCTCGCCGCGACGCACGACCTAATGGTGGTTGCCTCCGGCCGCGGCACGCTCGGTGGGTTGTTCGCCCGGCGCACGGAGAAGTCTCCCTACGACAAGCCGCAGCGGCGGTTGTCGGTCGCGCTGTGGCACGGGGTCGCGCCGTCGGACCCGAAGGGCGTCACGTTGAGCATCTCGCCGGGGCACGGCGAGCTGATCGAGATCCCCATCTATTCCTTCGACGGACATGTCACCGCGCTGTTGTTCGAGAATATCCCCGGCGGTGAGCTGGAGATGCTCGCCGATCTGCGCTACGACGAGGACCCCAAGGCCTTCGTGGCCACCGTGCTGCAGAAACTGAAGGAGCATCACCCCGCGGTGTACGAACGGGTCGACCCGGCCTCTTTCGCGGTGACCCGACCGCAGGACATCCTGCAGGGCGCACTGATTCCGCACATGCGCGCGGACTACACGCAGTTGGCCAACGGCAAGTACGCGTTGTCCGTCGGTGACGTGCACTCGGTGGTCGATCCGGTGGTCGGGCAGGGCGCGAACTCCGCCTCGTACAGCGCGTGGACGGTGGGCGAGGCGATCGTGGCGGACCTCGGCTTCGACGAACTGTTCTGCCAACGGGTGGCGCGCCGGCGCGCGGACGTCGTGGAGGGCATCTCGGATTGGACCAACTTCATGCTGGCCCCGCCCGCGCCGAACCTGATCGCGATGCTGATCGCGATGGCAGCGCACCAGGAGATCTGCGACGAGTTCACCACCAACTTCGGTCACGGTGACCGGCAGTGGACGAACCTGGCCAGTATGGACCGCACCCGGGCCTACCTGGCGGGCAAGGGCGTGGACATGGACGCGATCCTCGCGTCGTTGCCCGGCTGATGGTCACCGTCCTACCCGTCCACCCGCGCTGGTGTTAGGAAGTACGTATGGCCGGCAAGCCGTTCGCGTCCTCGGCCGATCTGGACGCCAAGACCGAGACCCTCGAGCAACTCGGTGACGGGGTCTGGGCGCTGACCGCGCAGGGCGACCCGAACGTGGGCGCCATCGAGGGCGAGAACTTCCTGGTGGCCTTCGAGGCCCGAGCCACCCCGGTGGCCGCGCGGGCCTGGCTGAGGCAGCTGCGGGAGCACACCGACAAGCCGGTGCGTTACCTGGTGCTCTCGCACTACCACGCCGTGCGGGTATTGGGCGCGTCCGCGTTCGACGCCGGCGCGATCATCGCGCACGAGAACACCCGGATGTTGATCGCCGAGCGCGGACAGCAGGACTGGGAATCCGAGTTCGGCCGGATGCCGCGGCTGTTTCACGAACCCGACTCGATCCCCGGGCTGACCTGGCCCGACGTCACCTTCTCCGACCGGCTGAACATCGACCTGGGCGGCAACCGCGGGGAGCTGGTGCTGCAGTACTGCGGACGCGGACACACCGAGGGCGACATCGTGGCCTGGCTGCCCGCACAGCAGATCCTCTTCGCCGGCGACCTGGTCGAGGCACAGGCCGCGCTATACACCGGCGACGCGTTCCACTCCGACTGGTCGGGCGGCACCCTGGACCGGGTGAGGGCATTCGGCGCGCAGACGCTGGTGGGCGGGCGCGGCATGGTCCCACGCGGCCGGGACGCGGTGGATGCGGCGATCGAGCAGACCCGTAACTTCTTGCGGGTGATGCTGCAGAAGGTCGGCGCGGTGCACGGTCGCGGTGGCACGTTGCAGGAGGCCTTCGAGGCCACCCGCGAAGCGCTGGCCCCGACCTTCGGTCGCTGGCCGATCTTCGAGCACTGTTTGCCATTCGACGTCTCGCGGCTGTGGGACGAGCTGGACGGTATCGAGCGGCCGCGCATCTGGACCGCGCAACGGGACCGCGAGGTCTGGGAGCAGCTGCAGAGCTGACATGCCGTCAGTTCCGTTGTGGGCCGGTGATCCGGTCGTCGTCGTGGGCAACGGCCCGGTGGGGCAGACGGCTGCCCTGTTGCTGGCCCACTGGGGTGTGCCGGTGCTGTTGCTGGACGCCCGGCCGCGCCGGGAGGCGGCGGGCTCGCGGGCGGTGTGCCAACAGCGCGACGTGCTCGACGTATGGAGTGCGCTCGGCGCCGGCTCGATCGCCGCGGACGGGCTGACCTGGACCACCGCGCGCACCTTCTACCGCGAGCACGAGTTGTCGGCCTGGTCGTTTGCCGACCGCGGACGCTCGCCGCTGCCGCCGTTCGTCAACATCTCTCAGGCGCACACCGAGCGGGTGCTGGACACGTGCATTGCCGAACACCCGTTGATCGAGCCACGCTGGAACCATGAGGTGCTCGGCCTCGAGCAGGATCCCGCAGGGGTCGCGGTGCGCTGCGTGTCCCCCAGCGGTAACGAGCTGACCATGCGCGCGTCCTACGTCGTGCTGTGCGCGGGATCGCGGGCCGATGCCTTGCGAGCCGGGCTCGGCTTGTCGTTCGACGGGCGCACCTTCGACGACCTATTCCTGATCTGCGACATCCGCGCACGGTTGCCCGAGCTGAACGGCGAGCGTCGGTTTTTCTTCGACCCGCCGTGGAATCCGGACCGTCAGGTACTCATTCACCCCTGCCCGGACTCGGTGTTCCGCATCGACTGGCAGGTGCCGCCGGACTTCGATCTGGACGCCGAGGAACGCAGCGGGGCGTTGGAGGAACGGATCCGTCGCATCGTCGGCGAGCAGGACTACGAGCTGGTGTGGCGCTCGGTCTACCGCTTCTCCTCGCGGTGCGTGGACCGCATGCGGGTCGGCCGGGTGC
Source organism: Sporichthyaceae bacterium (assembly GCA_036493475.1). Classification (NCBI taxonomy): domain Bacteria; kingdom Bacillati; phylum Actinomycetota; class Actinomycetes; order Sporichthyales; family Sporichthyaceae; species Sporichthyaceae bacterium. The sequence goes on from DASXPS010000161.1 coordinate 22,149, forward strand.
TGCTGGCCGGGGACTGTGCGCACGTGCTCGCCCCGTTCGGTGCGCGCGGGTTGAACTCCGGGGTGCCCGACGCGGAGAACGCTGCGTGGAAGGTGGCGTTCGTGTTGCACGGCTGGGCGCCGGAGGCGTTGCTGGACAGCTATCACGGCGAGCGGCACGCGGCGGCGGCGGAGAACCTCGCCGTCACCGCGGCGACCATGCAGTTCTTGGTGCCCTCGGATGCGGCGCAGTGGCAGGCGCGGCGGGAGTTGCTGGCCGCCGCAGTGACCGACCCTGCTGCCCGCGAGCGCATTGACTCGGGTCGGTTCGCCGAGCCGTTCTGGTACACCGATTCCCCGCTGACCACGCCCGATCCGACGCGCCCGTTCCCCGGTCGACCGGCGAAGGGGGAGATGCCACCGGTGGTGCCGGGCGTCCTGCTGCCGGATGCCCCGGTACGGGTAACCGGCCGGCCGGAGATCAAACGGGTGCGGGAGCTGCTACGCGACGGGCTGACCGTGCTCACCACGTCGGGCGTGGACCGCATCGCGGTCGCCACCGCGGTTGCCCGGGCCACCGCCGCCCCCGTGCAGCTGTTCGGGGTGGAGCGCATCGATGCCGATGGGGCGCTGGCCGCGGCCATGGACACCCGACCCAATGAGGCCTGGTTGATCCGCCCGGACGGGCACGTGGCCGCGGTGTTGTCCGATCCGCAGCCCGCCGCGGTCACCGCCGCCATCCAACGCAGCCTTGGTGCGGCCTGAAAACCCCTGGAACAACGGGGACCACGATTGCGGACCGCACCACTGGGGCGGATGGGCTACACTGGTGTCATTCAGCTCGTCGATCTCCTGCCGCGAGTTGTCCGCGCGTTGCAGCACTCTCACCGGTGCTCCGCGTGTCACCAGCCGGAATCCACTCCGGACCGGCTGTCGGCGGGACTTGCACAGATAGCGACTTCTCTTGCCCCTGTTCACCGAACTGGGCGTGCCCGCACGCCTGAGCACCGTTCTCACTGATCTCGACATCCACACCCCGACCCCGATCCAGCTCGCGACCCTGCCCGACGCGCTTGCCGGACGCGATGTCCTCGGCCGTGGCCGCACCGGCTCCGGAAAAACGCTGGCGTTCCTGCTGCCGCTGGTGGCGCGCTTGTCCGGCGGCCCCAAGCCCCGTTCCCGGGCTCCCGGGGCGCTGATCCTGGCCCCCACCCGCGAGCTTGCGGGGCAGATCGACGCCGCCTTGGCGCCGCTGGCGCGGGCCGCCCGACTGAGCTCGTGCACCGTGATCGGCGGTGTCGGTCAGGGCCCCCAGGTCAGCGCACTGCGCCGGGGCGTGGACATCGTGGTGGCCTGCCCCGGTCGCCTCGAGGACCTGATCGCGCAGCGCCACTGCTCGCTGGCCGCGATCCAGATCACCGTGATCGACGAGGCCGACCACATGGCCGACCTCGGCTTCCTGCCCGCGGTGCGCCGACTGCTCACCGCCACTCCGGCCGACGGGCAGCGCCTGCTGTTCTCGGCCACCCTGGACAAGGCCGTGGACGGCCTGGTCCGCCAGTTCCTCACCGACCCCGCGGTGCATCAGGCGGACTCCGCGCAGTCGCCGGTCAGCGAGATGACCCACCAGGTGCTGCACGTGAACCGCGAGGACCGACTGCCGGTGCTGGTCGATCTGGTCTCCGCGCCCGGCCGTAACTTGGTGTTCACCCGCACCAAGCGCGGCGCCAAGTCGCTGGCCGCCCAGTTCAGCCGAGCCGGCATCAACGCCGTAGAACTGCACGGCAACCTGCAGCAGAAGGTCCGGACCCGCAACCTGGACGCGTTTCACGCCGGCCGGGCCACGGTGCTGGTGGCCACCGACATCGCCGCCCGGGGTATCCACGTCGATGACGTTCGGCTGGTCATCCATGCCGACCCGCCTGCCGACCACAAGGCCTACCTGCACCGCTCGGGGCGGACCGCGCGCGCCGGGAACGCGGGCACGGTCATCACGTTGATGACGACCGATCAGATTCGCGAGGTCGAGGCGCTGACCCGAGCGGCGGGCGTCAAGGCGACCACCACCCGGGTGGGCAGCGTCGGCAATGCCACCCGCGCGGTCCAGTCGGGTGTCGGGTCGTCGGTGTCGTCCCCCGCGGACAAGCCGCGTCGGGCGCGCCGCTCCGGGCCTCCGGTCGCGGCCACCGCGGTTGCCACGCACAGCGCGGCCGCGTTCAGCTCCGCCCGCCGCCGTCCGTAGGTCATTGGCGTTCGCTTACCTCGGGCGTACCCTGTGCTCCCCTCGAAAAGGAGCCACCATGGGGAAACTGATCCGCATGGACCACACCGGCCACACCACGCTGGCGGAGTGGACGAAGGACGACACGGCGGAGATGGCAGCCGCCGTCGCGGCATTTCGGGCTGAGCTCGACAACGGCTCGATCGCGATGGTGACCACCGGTCCGGGCCACGCCGAGATGGTGCGCGAGTTGCCGCTCGACGCCGACCTGGTGATCATGCGTCGGCCGATTGCCGGTGGCTGAACCCGCGTCAGGCACGCTGCCGGAACTGGCGGCCGTCCCCTGGCGGCCACTGGCCGACGACGCAACGTTGCGCCGTACCGAGCGGTTGTGGACGCTCACCACCCTGTCGCACGTCGTGCCGTTCTGCGCGGTGGCGGTCGGACTCTTCCTGCTCGCGCCGATCACCCTGCCGATCGGGGTGCTCGCGCTCGGACACGCGTGGGTGATCTGCGAGGTCTACGCCGCGCGCGGGGCGAACGTGGTGAGGCCGGCCCTGCGCAGCCCGCTGTCGGAGGCCAGTGAACGCACCGCGCTCGGCCTGCTGGGCGACCTCGTCGGCCACGACGCCCGGCACGGCTTCGAACGCACCGGCCTGGTGTGCGAGCCCGGCAGGCTCGGCGTGTGGCTCGTCGGGGAGAAGGGCGCGCTGCTGGTGCGGCCCGGTGGGCGCCGCGTGCACTGCCTGTGCGTGCGCGTGCCGGAGCCGAACCTCCCGCGCGCCGACCGCGTGGCGCACCTGCTGCTCGCGCTGCGCGCGGACGAACGCGGGTTCGCGACGCTGGCCAACTGCTCGTTCGCCGGTGCGCGTTGGCGCGTGCGGCGCCGGCTGCCCGCGACCATGCGGCCCGGACTGGACGCCGCGGGCCGGCTGGCCCGCCGCCCTAACGCCCCTTGGTGGACTCGTCACCGCCGGCCGGGCGGCGGCGCTCGCGATCGCGCAGGTATGCGGCAACGCCCTGGTACGTCAGGCTGACCACGGCGAAGGCAAGCAGGACGATGATGACGACCTTCACAAGCTGAGTAAATCAGCGAAGCTAGGCTCCATCGATGATGCGGGACGTCTTCCAGGGATTCCTGATCCTGCGGCTTCTTGCGCTGTGTGCCCTGCTGACCGTGGGCGCGGTGGCGCTGGGCATCTCCTCGCTGGCTCGAGGCTCGGACCTCACCGGCGTTGTCCTGTTGCTCGCCGCCGCATTTTTGGCCGGGATGACGGGTTGGCTGCTCGCGCATCGGCCCGGCGCCCGGCGGGAGCGCGGGTGAGGCGCCCGCTGCCGCCCCATTGCGGTCAGCGCAGGTAGCGCAGCGCTCGTTGCGCGGCGTGGGCGCCGCACATGCCGTGCGCGCCCGGCCCCGGTGGGGTCGCGGCTGAGCACAGATACATGCCGGGTACGCCGGTGTCGTAGGGGTGCGCGGTCAGGCGCGGGCCGAACAGCAGTTGTGGCGTGCTCTTCGCGCCGGTGACGATGTCGCCCCCGATGAAGTTCGGGTTGTACCGGGCCATCTCCGTGGTGCTGCGTACCGCGACGCCGACGACTTGCTCGCGGAAGCCGGGCGCGAACCGTTCGATCTGTGCGGTGATCGCCTCGGTGGCGTCCCCGGTGAACCCCGCCGGGACGTGGGCGTAGCTCCAGAGCGGGTGGATGTCACCGACCGAGCGCTCCTTGTCGGCCAGGTACTGCTGGGCGATCAGCACGAACGGACGTTCCGGCATGCGCCCGGCGTGCACCGCCCGTTCGTTGGCGGCGATCTCGGCGAAGGTCCCGCCCAGGTGCACGGTGCCGGCGCGGCCGACCGCCTCGTTGGTCCAGGGCACGCCGCCGGAGACCGCGTAGTCGACCTTGAAGGCGCCCGGTCCGTGCTTGAACCGCCGGTACGCGCGCGCGACCCGGGCCGGGAGGCGGTCCCCCAGGATGTCCGCCACCGCGACCGGGGCCAGGTCGAACAGCACGACGTCGGCCGCGGGAAGTTCCTCGGCGCGGCGGAGGTGCCGGTTGCACTCGATAATCCCGCCGTGCCCGGTGACCACCGCGGCGAGCGCGTCGGTGATCTTCCGCGATCCGCCGGCGGCCACCGGCCATCCGTCACGGTGACCCGCCGTCAGAATGCCCAACCCGATCGCGGACGTGAACGGCCGGTGCAACGGCCGGATCGCGTGCGCGGCCACGCCACCCCACAGCGCCCGGGCCGCCTCGGTTTGGAAGCCGCGGGCCAGCGCCGCGGCGGGCAGCATCGTAGGAACGCCGAACCGGGCCAGCCGGAATGGGTGCGCGGGCACCCGGACCAGCGGTCCGAGGACGTCCCCGGCGAGCACGTCATACCCGGCGGAGGTGCGTTCGAACAGTGTCCGCCACCGCGCGCCGTCCTCGCCCAGCCCGTCGGCGGTGCCGGCGACCGATCGATGGAGCAGCGCGGCACCGCCGCCGTCCAGCGGGTGGGCGCAGTCGATTTCCGGCCAGCGCCAGCTCAGTCCATGTGATTCCAGGTCGAGCTCACGCAGGACGGGCGAGCCCACCGCGACCGTGTGCACGGCCGAGCACTGGTCGTGCAGCAGCCCGGGCACGATCGCTTCGGCGGTGCGGGTGCCTCCGCCGATCTCGGCGGTGGCCTCCAGTACGGTGACGCGGAGGCCGGCCCGGGCCAGCACCGCGGCGGCGGCGAGTCCGTTCGGACCCGCCCCCACCACGACGGCTGTGCTCAAGCAGGCTGCCCAATTTCTGCGGCCGCCGCCGGCGCGGCCTGCACCCGCAGCGAGTCCGGGACCCGGTAGTTGCCCTGACGGACATAGCCCGGACGAGTCCAGGTGACGTTGAGGTTGATCGGGCCGTTGGGCAGCCAGGGCTGCTCCTTGCAGGCCTCCGCGACGTTCCACGTGCCCCGCTCCAGCACGCCCACGGCCGGGTCGATCACCTTGTAGGTCTGCGTCGGCTTGTGGATCGGCTGCGACTCGACCCAGACCACGATGAACTCGCCCGGCTCGAACTCGCAGCGCTTCTGGATCGCCGCGAGCAGTCGGTCGTCGTGCCAGTGACCGTCACCGAAGTTGAACCCGGTGATCGAGTTGCACGCGAACTCTGCCTCGCGGACCGTGCACGTGTCGAGGTCGCGGACGTGCTGCATCAGCAGCGAGTAGAGCCCACGCGCCTGGCTGTGCATGGTCCGCCAACCGATGGTCTGTTGCATGGTGATCTCGGCGATTACCTGCGGGTAACCCATGCCCTCGGTGAGCTGGGTGACCTGGTTCTTGGTCGGGCGCGGCGTGAGCTTGTTGAGCTTGGCCTCGCTCTCCAACGAACGGAAGCACCACTGCGCCGACGCCCAGTTGCCCGCGTACTGCCGCATCGAGGGCAGGAACGAGACCAGGTCCGGCCGCAGGTTGCCGAGGATCGGCAGGAACACGCTCATCGCGATGATGGCCGCGAGCAGTCCGCCGTTCGACATGTCGCCGACGCCGTAGCCGTCCTGCGCCGGGAAGCCCGCGAAGAGGAACACGGCAGCGAAGGCGAACATGACGTTCCATTCCAGCGGCACCGCCAGCGGGAAGGCGGAGATGATGAAGACGTGGAAGATCACCATGGCGACCACTGCGGCGATGGTCAGCTGGCGGTTCGTGGAGAACAGCAGGGTGAGCGGTAGGGCCAGTTCGACAAGCGTTCCCCCACCGTGAGCGAACAGGTGCGCGAGCCACGACGGGCGGATGTCGTTCGGGAAGTCGCGGTAGAACATCTTGCGGATCTTCGTCCCCGGCAAAATCGGGGAGTTCGACATCATCGGCGCGACGACGTTGCTGAAGTGGTGGCCGAGCTTGGAGATGCCGGCACCGATCCAGATCACGCAGATCGAGATCTTCAGCGCGACGATCATGTTGGTGAAGTTCAGCACCGTGAAGAAGAACAGCCAGGGCAGGTACTGCTCGGACCGCGCGGCCAGGAACACGATCGAGTCCCGTAGCCCGACCAGCACGATGAGCACGATCGGGGCGATCAGCAGACCCGGCGCGACCAGACCGGAGTCGATGCCCGGCACCCGCGCGGTCAGCGAACCGTCGTCCTTGCCCGGCAACACGATCGCGGTGAGCAGGCTCAGCAGGAAGCCGACGTAGAGCGCGGCGTCGACGATCGTCCGGTGGTCACCGCCGGTGAAGGGGACGCGCTTCCAGGGCTGCACACGCAGGGTTCCGGGGCGCGCCCAGAACAGGATCCCGCCGGTCATCGGCTTGAACTTGCCGGCCAGCGGCCCCCACGAACCGGCGATACCGACGGCTTCCAGCAACATCGTCCACATCACGAACTTCTGGAAGACGATCGGTTGGTCCCACCACCCGTTGACGTCCCAGGGGGACCCGACGTCGGAGGTCCAGACGACCAGGCAGGTGCCGACCGCCATGTAGAAGAAGACCACTTTGAAGATGTAGATGGTGTGCACCATCCGTGGCGTCCCGAAGCCGTACTCGACCCAGTGCAGGGCGAGTGCCTTGGTGCGCTCCATCAGCGGCTTGTCGAGGAAGGTCTCCGGGTCGACCGGCGGGAAATCAGGTGTCTTGAGGCCCATGTGTTCGCACTCCCGGGACGGAAATCAGCGAGATGGAGATCTGC
>DASXPS010000162.1 GCA_036493475.1 Sporichthyaceae bacterium
GAGCAAGTTCGGCTGTGCCAGCGGCGCGATCGGCCACATCCCTTGTGTGAGGTAGTTGGAGTGGCGCGGCGGCAACCATCAGGGTAGGTACGGCCACGGCGGGGACCACGGCCGTTCCAAGATCGAGATAGGTTTGAGCGGGGTTCCCGTGCGGATTGATGCGATTTGATCACGTACGGCGTGTCTCGTGGTGGTGCGACGAAGCTCCGGATATGGACAGTGATCATCTCACCGATCGTGTCCCCGGAGCTTCGTCGTGGTTCAGTCTGTCATTGACCTCGCTGTGCCCGTTCCGGCTGGGCCGGTGGTCTCGGTACCGGTCGCCCGAGTGTGCGGTGACCTGCTGGAACTACTGGGTGGGGTGAGTGATGGCCGATCAGATCAAGGTCGTGATCATCCGGTCTCGGTGGTGCTGGCCCTGGCCGCCGCGGCGGTGGTCGCCGGAATGAGGGGTTACACCGCCATCACCGGCTGGGTCACCGATGTTCCGGTCGCGGTCCTGGCAGAGCTGTACATCCGTGCCGGCGCCCTGCCTGTCGGGCCACCGTCGAAAACCACGATCTGGCGAGTGCTCACCGACGCCGATGCCGAGGCCTTCGATGCTGTTGTCGGTCAGTGGCTGAGCGGCGTGGCCGGGTTCACCACACCGCCGGCCGTCGACGACCGCGGCGACTGTCCGGCGTTGATGCAGGTGAGGCTGGATGGCAAGACGATCCGCGGCGCGAAGGACGCCGAGGGCAACCAGATGCACCTGCTCGCCGCCCTGGTTGGCCCGGACGCCGCCACCTCGGTAGTCGCCGCCCAGGCCGAGGTCGGCACGAAGACCAATGAGGTGCCGATGGCGGCGGCGGTGCTCGGCCAGATCGACCTGAACGACAAGATCGTGACCGCCGATGCCTTGCATACGGTGAAGGCCACCGCGAACCATATCCACGAACGCGGCGGCCAGTTCGTGCTCCCGGTGAAGCAGAACCGGCGAGCTCTGTTCGACGCCCTCGACGCCCTGGCGTGGAAGGACGCCCCCATCGCGCACCGCGGCGTCGACACCGGCCACGGCCGGGTCACCACCCGGACCATTCAGGTCCTGCCCGCCCCACCGAATCTGCCATTCCCGCACGTCAACCAGGTGTTCCTCATCGAACGCTACGTCAGCGACCTCCGCGGCCGGCCGATCTCGGCCGTCGCCGCCCTCGGTGTCGCCAGCCCGAAACCCGATCAGACAGACCCCGCCACCTTGGCCGGATACGTCCGTCAACAGTGGTCGATCGAGTCCCTTCACTGGATCCGCGACACCCTCTACCAAGAGGACAAATCCCAGGTCAAGACCCGATCCGGGCCCAGAATCATGGCCGCACTCCGCAACCTCGCCATCGGCGCCCTCCGACTGGCCGGACGCACCGATATCACCGAAGCCACCCGATGGGCCGCACGTTCCATGAACCGGCCCTTCACCATCCTAGGACTCACATCATGATCTTGGAACGGCCGTGGGCTGGAGCCACGGCCGTTTCAAGATCATAGATGGGGCGGGGGTGTGAGCTGGGTCGCGATGCGTTGATACGCGGCGTGTTGGTTCGGTGAATGGGACGAAGCCCCGGTACGACAGCGGTCTTCTCACAGATCGAGTCAGTACTGGAGCTTCGTCGTGGGTCATTGTGTCACCGCTGTTGTTGTTGACGCGTGTTGACCGTCGTTGATCTTGCAGAGGATGCCGTCATTCGGTTTGTCGATGACCGGGGTGTGGGAAGGCCCCGCCTGCTGGTGGCTGGCGGGGCCTTCGTCTGTCAGGTGATGGTGTCGTCGGCGGGGTGATGGTCAGTCGGCGCCGGTTTCGGAGATGGCGGTGCGGGCGGCTTTCTCGTCGACGATGCTGGCGTTGCGAGCGAAGGCCGCGGTGAGGGCGTTGAGGGCGAGGTTGTTGATCGCTCGGGGATAGCCGCGTGAGGCGTTGTGGATCAGGGTGAGGGCGTCGTCGCTGAAAAGGGTGTCTGAACGTCCGGCGATTTTGGCGTGGTGGGTGATGTAGTCGGCGGTCTCGGTCTCGCTCATCCCGGCCAGGGCGTAGCGGACGGTGATGCGCTGGTCGAGCGCGGCGAGCACGCCCAGACGTAGCCGCTGGCGCAGTGTCGGCTGACCGATCAACACGGCCGCGAACGGTGCCCCGGAGTCCATGTCGTGGTTGGTCAGCATGCGGACGGCCTCGAGCTGGGCGTTGTCGAGCAGGTGCGCCTCGTCGAACACGACCACGGGGGTGCGGCCCCGTTCGGCGTGCTCGGCGGCTAATGCCGCGGCGGCCTGCGGCACGAGCGTCGCGGTGTAGAAGCTGGGCACTTGTCCGAGGGCGGAGACGACGTGGTGCAGCATGCCGCGCACTCCGACCGAGGGGTTGGGCAGGTAGATGACCACATGCCGCGAGCCGTCCAGCGCGGCGGTCGCGGCGCGGACGGCGACGGTCTTGCCGGCACCGACCTCGCCGGTGATCACCCCCAGGGAGTGCTGCTCGACGCACCAGCCGATCCGGGCGACCGCTTCGGCGTGCCCGCCGTGGCGGTGCAGCATCGACGGTGCCAGGCTCCGACCGAACGGCATCCGGGTGAATCCCCAGTGCGACTGCAGGCGCGAGCTCACGACCGGACCGCCGTCGCTGTGTCGGCCGCGCCGGTTCCGTTGCTGTCACCGGTGCTGGTGAGGGCGTCGTCGATGGACAACTGGCCCGGCAGCTGACCGTCATCAGGCGGCGGCGGCGCTGGGGTGGAGTAGAGGGCGTGGAAGCCGATGCGTCCCTCGTCGCGCAGTTGTTGCTGGTGGGCGTCGGCGACCAGAGCCAGGTAGGCGATCCCGGTGTTCGCCACCGGGGCCGCCTCGGGGGTTTCCGGGCGTGCTTTCGGATGCGCGTGGCGGGTGATGCGGAACGGCACGGCGCGGCCGTAGCGGGCGCCGCGGTAGTGCACCTCGATCGTTTCTAGGTCGAACGGGGAGAACACCAACTCGACCTTGCAGCCGACCAGCACCGCCTCGACCTCGTAGGTGTTGCCGTGCAGCGACACCGTCGCGGTCTTGGTGACGGTGCGTTGCTCGGACCATTGGAACGCCTCGGTCAACGCGTCCGGGCCGGGCATGACCGGGCCGTGCCCGGCTATCTGCCACCCGTCGTCCCAGCGGGCGAGGGGTGTCTGCCCGGTCTCGGAATGCACCCGGTGGTGGTACTGGGACTCGACCCACGCGGTGAACAGTGCGTTCAACTCCAGCAACGCGGCGGCGGGCGTGAGCCCACGCTCGGTGACCTCGGCAGCGGTCGAATCCGTTACCTCGACGAGGAACTGGTCGCGCACGCCGCGGAACCACCTCTCGATCTTCCCGCGGCCTTGCGGGCGGTGCGGCGTCGAGTGAACCAGCCGGATGCCGAGCTTGCCGCAGGCGCGCAGCAGCCACGCATCGACGAACGCGTTGCCGTTATCGACATAGCAACTTTGCGGGACGCCTCGTGCGGCCAGGGCCGGGGCCAGCGCGGCGGCCAGGCGCACGGTGTCCTCAGCGAACCCGAACCGATACCCCACGGCCAGACGTGAATGGTCATCGAGAAACGCGAACAGGTAGGTCTTGCGGCCGCCGACCCGTGGGCCGTGCGGGGCATCGCCCACCCACCGCTCGTTCGGGGCAGCGGCTTCGAACCGGCCGAACACCGCCGTGGCGCCCTGGGCCGCCGGGCGGATCAGGTCGCGGCGGTGGAACAGCCGCAGCAACGTGGACTCCGACGGGGACCAGCCGCCGGACGCCTTGAGAATCCGGGCGACCTGGGCCGCGGTGCGGTCGGGGTTCTCCCGCTTCAACGCCACCGCCAGCTCCAGGACCGTCGAGTCGATCCGGGTGCCGGGTTGGCGTGTCGAGGGGGCCAGCGCGTCGAATCCGCCGGCGCGGTAACGGCGGATCCACCGATCCAGGGTGTCGCGGGAGTAGCGGTGCCGCCCGCCGAACGGGCCAGCGTGGGTGGCCGCGGCGATCGCCCGCACCACCCGGCCGCGGGCCTTCGTGGACAGGCCCGGTTCCAGGGCAGGGCAGATCAACTGGTAGCGGAACAACGCCACCCGCTGCGCCCTCGCCCGGCGGGCGACATCGTTCGTGAGGTCGTGATCATGGGTGGACACGCGTGGATACCTCGATTCAGCACAGGGAGCCCGCCGCGATCCGGAATCTCGGTGGTCGGACAGTGACCCTCGCGAGGATTTCGACCCGCGGCCACGCCCGTCAGGGGCGACTCGTGTTGCCGGCGATCACCGGCCAGCCCGGGGCAAGGAGCCGACCACCCGAACACGCGGCGGCGACCTGCCACGCCGTCACCGGGCCGAGCACACCCACCGGCCCGAACCTGCCCGTCAGCGCCGCCGTCGCGGCGCCGAGAGCGGCCAGCAAGTCCCGCCACGGACACCCCAACCCGGTCGGCACCGCGACATCGACACCGGCGCGAATAGCAACCCCCAGCAGCACCACCCGCGACGACTCGAGCCGACCAGCCACCCTGCGCAGCCAGCCACGCACCGTCGCCGACGGCACCCCCAACCCCAGCCCGATCGGCCGCTGACCTGCCCCAGCGGCGCGGGCCGTCACCGCCGCTCCGATCACGTCAGCGGCATACGCGCGGCGCAGTAACACCGTCACCGGCAAAAGCACATGCGTGACCAGACAAGCAGTACAGCGCCCGCGACGCGGACGCAGCGTCTCGACCAGGCCGTGCACCCCGCGCGGACGCGCCCAGCCCCACGGCCGCAGCGATTCCTCGCACCCCGGACAGGGGAGCTGGCCGCTCGCCAACCTCGTCTCGACCAAGAGCGGGTCGGCCTCTACCGTCACCAACGATGCCTCCGTGCATCAGCACGGCCCTCCCGCCGGCGGTCCACCACGACACATCAGGCGGGAGGGCCGCTGTCGTCTTCGTCGGCGCGATTCTTCACAAGCTCGGCAAGCTGACGAAGCCGACCACGACCACGACCACCCAGGAGAAGATCAACAGATCATCGGCAACGCCACTGACGCCCCGAGCGACATTCGTCGGCGTTAGGAATGCCGCTCAACAGACGTCACCCAAGATCGCCTCGACATTCGCGGCTACATCGACACTGCCCGCAAACACGGCGCCGACGTAATCACCGCCCTACGCCAGGCCATCACCGGAAACCCCTGGAAACCCCCGCTGGTGGCTCCCACCTGAGCACCCCAAAAACCGCGCTCACATCACTCCCACGCAACCGCGTGGCTTCGCCACGCCCTCCCGGACGTGAATGTTTACCGTGTCGCGGTGTGATTGGCTTCTCAGCGGATGACGACTTCGAGTACCGATGGCGCATCGGGATGGTGGCTGAATGTGTTTAGGCGTAGGTCGGCTTGCTCGAAGAGGCGCTCGTATTGGTTGAGGCTACGTTCCCGGCCGCCGAGCTGAATGAGCATCCATACGCTGATAGCCGCGATGACGGGAGATC
>DASXPS010000163.1 GCA_036493475.1 Sporichthyaceae bacterium
TCAGATCCGGGATGAACCGCTCCCGCGGGACGCGTGCGATGAGGTCAGGCCAGATGACGCCGCCGGTCAATCCTCGTCCTCGTCCTTGCCGTGTTTGCCCGGATCGGCAGCGGGTGGAATCCCGCCGGACCCCTGTGCGTCGTCCTCAGCGTTGGGTTTGTCCCTGTCGTCGACCCTGCTGGCCAATTTGTAGTTGGCTTGTGGTGATCTTGTCCGGCGTGTCGTCGCCGTTCCGACCGGTCCCGCCTTCATGATCGTGTGGCGGTCGGTCCCTTCCGTCCCCGGTCGTGGGGTGGTGGATGCTGATGTCTGTGCAACCGAGGTCGTGGCCGGAGCCGGCGCCGGAGGTCGCGGCGGCGGTGCGGGCGGCGTATCGGCGCCGGGAGCCGCCGTTGCCGGTGGTGGCGCGGGATCGGTTGGGTGAGGTGTTCCCGGACGCCGAGTTCGCCACCGGGTTCGGGGTCCGGGGCCGGCCGGGGTGGTCACCGGGGCGGTTGGCGCTGGTCACGGTGTTGCAGATGGCGGAGAACCTGACCGATCGGCAGGCCGCGGACGCGGTCCGAGACAAGATCTCCTGGAAGTACGCGCTGGGCCTGGACCTCGACGATGAGGGTTTCGACGCCTCGGTCCTCTCGGAGTTCCGCACCCGGGTGGTGGAGCATGGCCTCGAGCAGCGGGTGCTGGACCTGCTGCTGGACGCGGTGAAAGCCGTGGGGCTGGTGGCCGCGGGTGGGAGACAGCGCACCGACTCCACCCATGTGATCTCCGCGGTGCGGGATCTGAACCGGTTGGAGCTGGCCGGGGAGAGCGTGCGCGCCTGTGTGGAGGCCGTTGCGGTGGCGGCCCCGGACTGGCTGCCCACCGTGATCGACATCGCCGACTGGGGGCGCCGCTACGGCGCCCGGGTCGACACCTGGCGGCTACCGACCTCCAAGACCAAGCGCGCCGAGCTGGTGGCGGCCTACGGCAGCGACGCGCTGGTACTGCTGCGCGCGGTCTACGACACCGGCGCCCCGCACTGGCTGCGGGAGCTGCCCGCGGTCGAGGTGCTGCGCCGGGTGCTGGTGCAGAACTATGTGATCATCCTCGACGCCGCCGGGCGGGAGGTGATCAGGGCGCGGGAGGCCGAAACGGATGGTCTCCGGCCCGGCAGTTCCCGCTTGAGCTCGCCGTATGACCTCGATGCCCGGTGGGCGGCCAAGGGTGATGACCTGTACTGCAACGGCTACAAGGTGCACGTCACCGAAACCTGCGACACACCCGACCCCGCACCGGGCGACGGAGACTCGGGCGAGGGAGACTCGGGCGAGGGAGACTCGGGCGGCCGCGGCGCAGGGGACGACCCGGCCGGCGGCGGTGACTCGGGCGGGGAACGGCCGAACATCATCGTCGGGGTGGCCACCACGGACGCGACCGTGCCGGACGCGAGGATGACCGAGAAGATCCACGCCACGCTCGCCGGACGGGGCCTGCTGCCCGCCGAGCACTACCTCGACTCCGGTTATCCGTCCGCGGCGCTGGTGGTGGACAGCCTGCGCCGGTGGGGGATCACCCTGATCACCCCGCTGCTGGCCGACCAGTCCCGCCAAGCCAAGCAAGGCGCCGGGTACGACCGGGCCGGCTTCACCATCGACTTCGACACCCAACAGGCCACCTGCCCACAGGGCAAGACCTCCACCTGGTGGAACCCGGTCACCCAACGCGGCACCGACGCGATCGTGATCAAATTCGCGGCCGGCACCTGCCGGGACTGCCCGGTCCGCGACCAGTGCACCCGCTCCACCTCGACAAAGGTCGGGCGCCAGTTGACCGTGCCCCCGCGCGAGGTCCACCACGCCCAGGCCGCCGCCCGGGCCGCCCAGAACACCCCGGACTGGCAAGCCGACTACGCCCGCCGGGCGGGGGTCGAGGGCACCATCCGCCAAGGTGTCGCGGTCACCGGGATGCGCCGGGCCCGCTACCGCGGCCTGCCCAAGACCACGCTCGAGCACGTCTTCTCAGCGACAGCGCTAAACCTCATCCGGCTCGACGCCTACTGGCACGGACACGCCCTGGACCGCACCAGAACCAGCCACCTCTCCCGCCTCGAACACGCCCTGGTGGCCTGATCGAATTAACCAGCAGGATCCCGACAGGGGCAAACCTGTCGGTCGGAGCCGTTTCGCATTGTCGGGGGAGGCAGTTATGACGACGAGCGATCGCTCCCACGTCAGGCATCTCGCTGGGCAGGCGCGACGCGATTGACCTACGCGTTCCGGCACCGCCGTGCGGCTTCGGGCGTGCGGTGCTTGACCGGGCAGTTCCCGTGCCTGTACGAGGGTGACCCCCCACCGCTGCGGCGTGTGGTGTTGAGCGATCGCTGCACCCCGTAGAGCGCGTTGTCAATTGGATGCAGAGCCCGCCGAGCGCTCTTGATCGGCTTCGGGGTGACGGCTCTCTTCAGCGTGCGCACCGGGTGCACCGCACGACGGACTGATCTCGGAACGAACATGCGGGAGAAGAAGCCCATGCAGCGAAGCGTGAGCCAACCCCCTGACAACCGTCAAGCCTCACGCCATTGACCGGTGGTAACCGACGATGATCACGGCGCTGCCGGTCTCCAGCTACCAGGGCTCCAGCAAAAGATGACCCAGGTACTCGGGTTCTCCCTCACGGCGCAGGCTCCGCACTACACGGCGGGGCAAGG
>DASXPS010000164.1 GCA_036493475.1 Sporichthyaceae bacterium
CGAAATCTACTCGGCTTTGGGCGAACCTTTCCCTAGATCCGGTGCATCCTGAGGCACTTGCACCACACCGAACGCTCGGATCACCGCGCCCGGGCGACGGCCGATGGCCTCGAAAGGAGGTCTCGGACAGATGACTCCTCCGCCCGCCGGCTATTCGGAGTCCTCCCCGACCAGTGCACCGCGACGTCGCCGACGCCTCGCGATCCTGTTGCCCGTACTGCTCGCTCTCGGCGCCATTTTCGGCGTCGGTGCGGCCGCGTACTCCCGGGGCGCCGAGGACGACACCGCAGCACGTCCCACCGGATCGACTCATACGCTCGGGCAACAGCCCAATGCGACGAGTGACGACTCGGCGGTCGGGCAGTCAGACCCCGGCATCGGTCAGGCCCCGATCAAGATCAACATCAACAAATTGCTGATCTCCAAGGACGCAACGGGCCTGCAACAGACCTCACTGCCGGTCACCGTCACCAACACCGGGCCGCTGACCCACTCCTTCGACATCACGATCGCGGCCTACACCAAGGACGGCCAGCGCATCACGATGGACACCGGCACCGCGGCGAACCTACGTCCCGGCCAGACCGCGAACCTGAGGGTGTTGGAGATCGTCAACGACAAGCTGGTCGCCGCGCTGAAGGATGCCCGCTTCCAGGTCGAGGGCGTTTTCACCTACTAGGACTTGGCAAGATTCGGTGCGATGAGCATCGAGGAGCTGCCGCCGTGCCGTGAGGTGAGCCTCGGCCTGGCCGAGTCGCTGACCGCCACGGCCACCACCGCACCGAGTTGGTTGCTGGTGGAACATCCGGGTCCATGGCCGGCCAAGGCACCGCGCGGGGTGCGCTGGCCGGAGGGGCTGGCCGAGCAGTTGCGTACGGCCACCGATCGGGTCGGGGTTCGAACAAACCTGATCCGGCGCCCGGCGGGATTGCCACGTGTCGGTCCGGAGACCGAGGTGTTGCTGGTGCACACCGGCCCGTCGGCACCGCGTTTGCAGCGGCTGCGGCTGCCAGACCCCCGGGCAGTGTTGGACCTGGACCTGGACGCCCTGGCGAACGGTGAGCTGCCGGACGCCGCGGAGCGGTCCGCCGCCGTGTTCCTAATCTGTACCCACGGCGGACGGGACTCCTGCTGTGCGCTGACCGGGCGTCCGGTGGCCGCCGCGATGGCCGAGCGCTTTCCGGCCGATACCTGGGAGAGCACGCACCTGGGCGGCCACCGCTTCGCGCCGACCCTGGCGTGCTTCCCGCACGGGCTGATGTACGGGCGGACGTCGGTGGCGCAGAGCCTCGAGGTGGCCGCGGCCTACCGCGCGGGCCACATCGTCGCCGAGCACTTCCGGGGCCGCAGTTGCTGGACGGCACCGGTCCAGGCCGCCGAGGCCTGGCTGCGGGAACGGTTGGGGCGCTGGGAGATCGACGCGGTGCTACCCATCGCGCACGAAGCCGCCGGCGAGTGGACCGAAGTGGAGCTGGCGGTGGCCGACGGTCGGTGGCGGGTGCGTGTTGCCGACGCCCCCGCCGCCGAGCCCCGGCCGCTGAGCTGCGGTACGCACGAGTTGGAGTCACCGCCCGGCTACCGCGTCGTTGTCGCCGAGCCAGTGCCGAACTGACGCCTCGTCAGCACGACTCAGGCCTGCAGGCCAAGCGCGGCCATGCGGGCGGAATGAGCATCTGTCAGGCGGGTGAACATGCGCCCGATCTCGCCCAGGTCCAGACCCGAACCGTCCACCCCGCCGATGACCAGCGCGGTCAAACCCTCGCGCTCGGCGGCCACCTGCTGCGCCTGGGTCAGCGCCTCGCCGACCAACCGGCGACCCCACAACGCCAGCGGGCCGGCCACCCGCGGGTCCGCGGCGATCGCCGCCCGCACCCGGTCCACCGCGAACGAGGAGTGCCCGGTGTCGTCCAGCACGTTGAGCACCAAATCGCGGGTCTCCTCGTCCAGCTGCGCGGCGATCTCCCGATAGAAATCCGCGGCCAGTCCGTCCCCGACGAACGCCTTGACCAAGCCCTCCAGCCAGTTGCCCGCCGCGGTGCGCTGGTGGAACTCGGTGAGCGGGGCCACGAACGGCGCCATCGCCGCGCCCGGATCCACCCCGAGGTCGGCCAACCGGGCCCGCAGCAGCACGAAATGGTTGAACTCGGCGACCGCCATCCGGGCCAGTTCGGCCTTGTCCTGCATGCTCGGCGCCAGCGTGGCGTCGTGCGCCAGCCGCTCGAACGCCAGCAACTCCCCGCACGCCATCAGGCCGAGCAGTTCGCACACCGCGGCAGCGTGGCCCACCGACCCGAAAAAGCCCGCTCCATCGGTCGCCGAAGTGCTCACGGGGCGTAGCGTAGCCGGCCGCTGCGGCGCGTTCGGCCGGGTAACGGGTAGGTGACAGTTATGCTGGATGCGTACCGGACCGGTGTCCGTGCCGATCCGCCCGCCTCCCCCGGCGGGCCCGGGTCCGCGCGCAGCGCCGTGTCCACCCCACCGTGGCGCGGTTTCTCGCGCGCCGCCGACCTGCCGCCGGTCGCAAACGACGGCCCGAGACAACGAAACGCAGCCCGCCCCGGCGTGCCGCGACAACAAAGACGAAGAGGCGAGTAGCCCTGAGCACCTTTCACGAACTAGGCGTCATCCGCGCCATCACCGACGCACTCGACGAGGTCGGCATCACCGAGGCCTTCCCGATCCAGGAACTCACCCTGCCGATCGCGTTGACCGGCACCGACGTCATCGGCCAGGCACGTACCGGCACCGGCAAGACCCTGGCCTTCGGCATCCCGATCCTGCAGCGCCTGGTCGCCCCCGGCGACGACGACTTCCTCGACCTGGCCGTTCCCGGCGCCCCGCAAGCGCTGGTCATCGTGCCGACCCGGGAGCTGTGCGTGCAGGTCACCGGCGACCTCGAACTGGCCGGCCGGCGCCGCGGCGTGCGCGTCCTGTCGATCTACGGCGGCCGGGCCTACGAACCCCAGGTGGCCACTCTCAAGGCCGGGGTCGAGGTCGTCGTGGGCACCCCCGGTCGCCTGCTGGACCTGCGCAAGCAGCGGCACCTGGACCTGGCGCACGTCAAATGCCTGGTTCTGGATGAAGCCGACGAGATGCTCGACCTGGGGTTCCTGCCCGACGTCGAGCGGCTGATCTCGGACACCCCGGCCAACCGGCAGACCATGCTGTTCTCGGCCACCATGCCCGGCCCGGTGGTCTCCCTGGCCCGGCGCTACCTACGCACCCCCACCAACATCCGCGCCGAGTCCGGCTCCGATCAACACACCGTGCCGGAGACCACCCAGCACGTGTTCCGCACCCACAAGATGGACAAGGTGGAGTGCGTGGCCCGCATCCTGCAGGCCGAGGGCCGTCGGCTCACCATGGTGTTCGCGCCCACCCGACGGCTGTGCCAGTCCATCGCCGACGAGCTCACCGAGAAGGGCTTCGCCGCCGCCGCGGTGCATGGCGATCTCGGCCAGGGGGCCCGCGAGCAGGCCCTGCGCGCGTTCCGCAACGGCAAGGTCGACGTGTTGGTCGCCACCGACGTGGCCGCGCGCGGCATCGACGTCGATGACGTCACACACGTGATCAACTACGAGTGCCCGGAGGACGAGAAGACCTACCTGCACCGCATCGGCCGCACCGGCCGGGCCGGGCGCACCGGGGTCGCGGTGACCTTCGTGGACTGGGCGGACATGACCCGCTGGCAGCTCATCGACAAAGCGCTGAACCTCGGCCTGGGCGAGCCGCTGGAGACCTACTCCACCTCGCCGCACCTCTATGCCGCGCTGGGCATCCCGCAGGGCGCCAAAGGGGTGCTGCCCAAGACCGCGCGCACCCGGGCCGGGCTGGACGCCGAACACGTCGAGGACCTCGGTGAGACCGGCCGGGCGCGCAGCCGGGTACCCGCCTCGCGCAAGAACGGAGACAGCGAGCCGGAGCGCGCGCCGCGCCCCAAGCGCAACCGCAACCGGTCCCGCACCCGCAGCGGCAAGCCGGTGACCGGGACGGCGGAACCAACGAGCACCGAGGCCGCCCCCGCGGCGCTGGCGGTGGCCGACGCCCCGCGGCCGGCCCGTCGTCGGCGGCGCACCCGCGGCGCCGGGTCGGCTGACGCCGCCACCGACAGCTGACCCACCATCACGTCAAGGGCCGCCGACCCTTTTTCGTGCGCTCTGGCCGACGGCCTCTGTCGCGCTCAGTGGGCGCGGAAGCCCAGGCGTACCCAGGTGCGCCGCTTGCACGCCGGGCAGCGCATCCAGGACGGGTAGCCCCTCTTCACCAGGAACAGATGGACGCTGGGCACCGCCGCCGTGATGGCGGCGCCGAAGGTCATCGCGGTGGTCACCCGACAGTCCTTGCAGGTCACCGTCAACGCCCCGAACGGCACCGTGGAGGCCGGCGGAACCTCGGCGCTGAACAGCGCGCGCTTGCCGTCCCGATCCGGACGGGTCGGCGTCGTCGGCTCACGGCGACGCGGCGCGGGCGAGGCCGAGCGCGGCTTGATCCGGTCGAAGTCACTCACGCCACATCGTCCTTCGCCAGCCGTAGCGCCAACTCGCGGTAGGCCGCGGCGCCGGGCGAGCGACCGGCCGTCTCCAGGATCGACCGACCCGAGGCGGGAGCCTCGGCGAATCGGATGGATCGCGGGATCGCGGGTTCCAGCACGGTCACCCCGTAGCGCTGACCGATGTCCTGCAGCACCGCGCGGGCGTGCTTGGAGCGACCGTCGAACAGCGTGGGCAGCACGCCCAGCACGGTGAGCCGACCGTTGGACCGCGAGCGCACCTCGGCCACCGTCTCCAACAACTGGCCGACGCCGCGGTGGGCCAACGTCTCGCACTGCACCGGGATCATCAGCTGATCCGCCGCGGTCAACGCGTTGACGGTGAGCACACCGAGGGCGGGCGGGCAGTCCAGCAGCACCATGTCGTAGTCCGCGCGCAGGTCGGCCAACGCCTCGGCGAGCACGAACTCGCGGCCGTTGCGGTTGTTCAGGAACTTCTCCGAGCCCACCAGGTCGATCTCGGCGGGCAGCAGGTCCACCCCACCGGCCACCCGCTGCAGCGCGGTGCGCGCGGGCACTCGGCCCATCAGCACATCGTGGGTGGACAACTCCAACGCATCGGGGTCCAGCCCCAGGGAGAACGTCAGGCAGGCCTGCGGGTCGAGATCGACGACCGCCACCCGACGTCCCAGTTCGACCAGGGCGGCGGCCACGGAGGCCACGGTGGTGGTCTTGGCCACCCCGCCCTTCTGATTTGCCACGGCCAGAATCCGTGTCACAGCTTCTATTCTGCCCTTCCCCCGGGGCCCGTCGCACCGGGCGCATCGCTCGGTACGGTCCTACGCGTGAGTACTCCACCACACCTGTCCTTACCCCCGTGCGCCCGGGCCCGGACCCTGGACACCGACCGCGGTCCGTTCGCCGTCCACGAGGCGCAGCCGGCAGGCACGGCGACGGCCAGTGTCGTGTTGGTCCCCGGTTTCACCGGCTCCAAAGAGGACTTCATCACCGTGCTCGAACCCCTCGCCGCGGCCGGGTACCACGTGCTCGCCTACGACCAGCGCGGACAGTTCGAGACCCCCGGCCCGGACGACGAGGCGGCCTATTCGCTGGACGCGCTGGGCGCCGATCTGCTGGCCGTCGCGGCCACCACCGGCGCGCCCGCACACCTGGTCGGGCACAGCTTCGGTGGCTTGGTGGTGCGCACGGCCACCATCGCCGCGCCGGCCGCGGTGCGCAGCGCCACCCTGCTGTGCTCCGGGCCGGGCCCGATCCGGGTGGCCCGGGAGGCCGACCGCATCCAGACGCTGCTCTCCGCGCTGGGCATGTTCTCGGTGGCCGACATCTGGACTTTCGCGCACGCCGCGGCCGCCACCAACGGGGAATACGACGGGGTCGCGCCGGACGTGCTGGATTTCCTGGCCCGCCGCTTCCTCAGCACCGCCAAGGCCGGCATGACCGCGATGGCCACGGCGCTGACCGGAACACCGGACCGGACCGCGGAGCTGGCGGCCACACAGGTCCCGGTGCTGGTCGCCCACGGCGCGAAGGATTACATCTGGCTGCCCGCCGAACAGGCCGAGATGGCCACCCGCCTCGGCGCCGCGCACGCGGTCATCCCGGGCGCCGCGCACTCCCCGGCCGTGGAGCAGCCGGCCGAAACGGTGGCATTGCTGGCCCGATTCTGGGCAGATCCCACCAGCATTGTTTACACGGAGTAGCCATCTGAGTGCTCCCTGTAGATCTTTGCCGAACACCCTTGCAAGGCGCTCCGGACGCGGCACCATGAGGGGTCGCGGGGGTATGACAAGCGAATGCGGCCGAACGGGTGAAACGAATCGGCCGCGCGGGAACCGAGAAGGATGGCGTTGGAACTTCGGACCGCCCTGCGCGACGACCCGGGTGAGGTGGGCCGGGCCCGTCATCTGGTGCACCGCAGCCTGGATCGCTGGGGTGTGCCGGTGGACGAGGCGGTCGCCGAGCTGCTGGTCAGCGAGCTGGTCACGAACGCCCTGCGCTATGGCCTGCAACCGATGCGGCTGATCGCCCGCCGCGCCGAACACGGGCTGCGCATCGAGGTACACGACGCACGTCCCGGCGAGCCGCCGCGGCTGCGTCGGGCCAACCCGGACAGCCTGAACGGCCGGGGCATGGTGCTGGTCGACGCTCTCGCCGCGCGCTGGGGCTGGTCGGAGTTCGGCGGCAGCAAGCAGGTGTGGTTCGAGCTCGACGCGCTCAGGCCCCTCGAGGGGCACGACGAGCAGGCCTCACCGGCCGCGTAGCTCCGAGCTACCGATCAAACCCGGCTAGAGCCGCGGGGACAGTGCGCCGAGCGGCGGTTGCAGATCGGTCGGCGCGTCACGCAGGTCCACCAGGGTCAGGTCGTGCACCAAAGCGCCGGCGGAGCTCGGCCAGAGCACGATCCACAGCCACAGGCCGCGGGCCTCGCCGACGTACACCGCGCTGTCCGCGGCCCCGTCCACGCACCACAGCGGGGTGGCGTGCCCGGCCACGTGCACCTTGGCGTGCGGGCCGGTTGTGGTGGCCAGCTTTCGGCCGGGGTCCAGGCCGGGCAAACCCGCCCAGCGCGCGCCCAGGCCGACGCCGGGCTCCTCCGCTATCACCACCATCTCCCCGTAGCCACCCAACGGGTTCGGGCCCCCGCAGGCCAGCAGCGCCGCGCGCACCCCGGTGCGGTCGTCCCCGGCCCGGCTGAGCCCGGTGGCCAGCCACCCGTTGGGCAGCGGCCAGGGCAGCCAGAACGGAATGCGCGCGCCCGTCACCGCCGCGGCCAGCTGCTCGTGGCTGGGCAATGCCGGCGGGACCACCGGGTCCACATCGCCGTCCCGCTCGCACCGCCAGGCATTCGACCAGATCCCCGGTTCGCGCACCGGGCCACCGCAGCGGGCGCAGCTGTACGGCTTGCTCATACGCGAACCCCTTACTGTCGTCCCCAGCGACGCTCCTCCCCCACCTGTCCCGCGTCAACCCCGCCGGCAGCATGTCCCGCATGGTGCGGGTTTCGTGTGTGGGAGCAGTCGTGCACGACGACGACCACCGACTTTTGATGATTCGCCGGGCCAATCCGCCGGGCGTCGGGACGTGGTCGCTGCCCGGCGGACGGGTGGAGGGCGACGAGTCAGACGCCGAGGCGGTGCGCCGCGAGGTGGCCGAGGAGACCGGGCTGCAGGTGACGGTCGGGGTCCGGGTAGGCACCGTGGTGCTGCCGGGTCCGGCCGGGGTCAGCTACGACGTGCGCGACTACGCCTGCGCGGTGACCGGCGGCCGGTTGCGGGCCGGGGACGACGCCGGCGACGCGCGCTGGGTGCGCCGCGCCGAACTCCTACTGCTGGACACCGCACCGGGGTTGGTGGACACCCTGGAGCGGTGGGGCATGCTGCCGAAATGACCGAGGCCGCCGAGTTCACGCCGCGCAGTTGGCGCACTCGCGGCCGGATGCCGGAGACCAAGCGCAGCCGATTGGCCGTCCGGGCCGCGGATCTGGCGTTCGGCGATGCGGCGAGCGCGGCCGCGTGGGCGCCGCAACTGCTGGACATCGGCTTCGGCTACGGCGAATCGCTGCTGGCGCTGGCCGCCGCCTTTCCCGACCTGCGGTTGCTCGGCGTGGACGTGCACGCGCCGGGTCAGTTGCGCGCGATGGACCGGTTGGCCGAGGCGAGCGCGGCGAACGTGCGGGTGCTGCCCGAAGACGTCACCGCATTGCTGCCGTTACTCGCGCCCGGCACCCTGACACTGATCCAGGCGTTGCACCCCGACCCGTGGCCCAAGCGCCGGCACGCCACCCGTCGGCTGCTGTCCGCACCGGTGCTGGCCCGGTGTGTGGAGTTGCTGGCACCGGGTGGGGTGCTGCACATGGTGGTGGACGACGACAGCTACGCCGCCGGACTGCACGCGGCCCTGTCCGGGCTGCCGATGACCCGCACCGAACACCCGCCGCCGCCGGAGACCAGGTACGGCAGGCGGGCGGTGGCGGCCGGCCGTATCGCCCACCGGATCGCTTACGCCAAAGCCACCTGAGGCAGGATCTGCGCCATGGCCAAGACGAACCCCGGCAACTTCTTCGAGGACTTCTCCGTCGGCCAGGTGCTGGAGCACGCGACACCGCGCACCGTGACCGAGGGCGACCGCGCGCTCTACACGTCGCTGTACCCGACGCGGTTCGCGGTGCCGTCCTCGGCGCCGTTCGCCGCCTCGGTGGGCCTGCACCCGGCGCCGGTGGAAGACCTGGTGGCCTTTCACATCGCCTTCGGCAAGACGGTCCCCGACGTCTCGCTGAACGCGGTGGCGAACCTCGGGTATGCCGAGTTGCGCTTCCATCGGCCGGTGGTTCCGGGCGACACCCTGCGCACCCGCTCGGAGGTGATCGGGCTCAAGCAGAATTCCAACGGCCGCAGCGGCGTGGTGTACGTGCGCTCCACCGCGACCAACCAACGCGGCGAGGTGGCGTTGGACTGGGCGCGCTGGGTGATGGTGC
Organism: Sporichthyaceae bacterium; assembly: GCA_036493475.1. Taxonomy (NCBI): domain Bacteria; kingdom Bacillati; phylum Actinomycetota; class Actinomycetes; order Sporichthyales; family Sporichthyaceae; species Sporichthyaceae bacterium. Next base: position 8,985 of record DASXPS010000164.1, read on the forward strand.
ACAAGCGGGACGTCGACGCCCCGGCACCGCAGACGGTACTGCCCGAACTGGCCTCGGCGCTGTCGGCCAAGGAACTGCCGATCCCAGACGGGTTGGACTTCTCCCGCTACGACTTCGTCGCGGCCGGCGAACCGCATCGCCTCGGGGATTACCGGGTCGGGGAGAAGATCGACCACGTCGACGGCGTCACGCTCACCGAGGCCGAGCACATGATGGCCACCCGGCTGTGGCAGAACACCGCCAAGGTGCACTTCAACGTCGAGGCCCGGCCGGACGGCAAGCGACTGATCTACGGCGGCCACATCATCTCGATGGCCCGCGCGCTGTCCTACAACGGTCTGGCCAACGCCGCGATGATCGCGGCGATCAACGGCGGCGCGCACACCAACCCCGCCTTCGCCAAGGACACCGTCTATGCGTGGTCGGAAGTCCTCGACAAGGCCGAGCTGGACGCCCCCGGCGTCGGCGCGCTGCGGCTGCGGTTGGTCGCAACCCGCGGCCGCGACGAGTCGATGACGTTGCGCGGCGAGGACGCCAAGTACGCCCCGAACGTGCTGCTGGACCTGGACTACTGGGCGCTGATGCCCGTCTGAGACCGGCTTGTAACGTGCTTCCATGACTGACGCCGCGCTCGACGTTTCCGAGATCCGCGCCCGCTACGGCCGGATCGCCGCGGGCCTCGATGACCGTCTCGCGCGGCTGACCCCGGACCAGTGGTCCGTGAAGACCCCGTGCACGGAGTGGGACAGCGCTGCGTTGATGACCCACGTCGTGGAGGTGCATCGCGCGATGGGCGCGATGCTGAGCGGCGTCGCCCCGGAGCCGGTCACCGTCGACACCGATCTGGTGAGCGCCTGGCGGGCGGGGCGCGCCGCGATCGAGTCGGCGATGGCGGATGAGTCGACGGCAACCAAGGTGGTCGACACCGGACGCTTCGGCACCATGCCGTTCGGGATCGTCGTCGGCGGCATGTTGTGCACGGACACGATCGTGCATACCTGGGACCTGTCCCGGGCGACCGGCCAGGACGAGCGGCTCGACCCCGCCGGTGTGGCCGAGGCCTTCGCGCTGCTGAAGACGTTCGGCGACGGCATCCGGCAGCCCGGCGCCTTCGGCCCGGCGGTGGAACCGCCGGGCGGCGCGGACGAGCAGACCCAGTTTCTTTGTTACTGCGGCCGAGCGTTCTGAAGGAGCGGTTGCCAGACGACGTCCGGCCGGTGGGGGTGCGCGCGGCCGAGCAACTCGACTTCGGCGCCCGGCCAGGTCTGCAGCCGAAGCACGAACTGCACACCGTCCGGGGAACGTCGCCCGCGGGGTTCCAGGGACAGCCGGGCCAACGGCATGTCCGGGGTCGCGGTGGCACCCAGCGCGTCCAACCGGGCCGCGATGGCGGCTCGTTCGGAGTCGGGCAGGTACTGCCAGACCAGGGAGTGCCACACCACGGTCACCGCGCCGGGCTGCAGGCGTAACTCGGTCAGGGTGTCCAGCGCGCGCTGTTTGCGCACCGGCACGGGCAGGGCCGCGGCCAATTCGAAGGCCGCGCGCAACCGGGCCAGCCGATCGAGTTGGTCGGGCCAGACGTAGGAGGTCAGCCGCAGTCGACCCGCGGCAGTGCTCACATCGACCGGGTCGAGGTCGGTACCGGTACGGGAGAGCACCTGCACCGGAGCGTGCAGGTCGGGTACCTCACCCCGCCAATCCACGTCGATGAGCACCGGGGACCCCACCGGCCCGAGCGCGCGGCCGTCGGCCAACTGCACCCGCAACATGTCCGGGCGCAGGTTCAGCCCGCCACTGGCACCGATTTCCACCAGGTGGACGGGCAGCCCGTGGCGCGCGGTCAGCACCTGCAGCCCGCCGGCCAGCACCGCGCAGCGCCCGATCTCGTTGGTCTGCGGCGCCGCCGCCAGGCCCTCCCGTACCTCAGCGGCGCGCTGCACCAACGTGGCCCGAAACGCCGCCCACGCGGCCTCGACGTCGAACGGCAGGACGCGGGCGCGGGCCACGCTCGGGTAATAGCGAGCCAGCTTCGGTGCCTCGCCGAGCAGCGCAAAACGGTGCACGGTGCCGAACAGTCGCAGCGCCAGTGCGGCGCGCACCGGTTCGCCGACGAAGCCATTCAGCGCCTCGGCTACCGGCCCGCCGCATTGGTAGTCGTGCAGCGCACGGGCCATCAGCGCGCTGTAGATGGGCGAGCCGAGCATCCGGCAGGCATCGATGTGCCGGCGCAGGTGCGCCTCGATCGCGGCCCGGTCCACCACCTCACCCGCGCCCGTCACGCACCGAGGTTAGCCGGCCGCAAGCTGTCCGGTTTGGCAAGCCGTTTCCGGATCGGGCGATTTACCCGTTTGGCGTACCTACCTGGCCGTGTCGGCCCGGATCGCGTCAGGCTCGAGCACGTCCACCCCCCCGGACTGCGAGGGTCGGCCCGCCGGCCCTCGCGTCCGGGAGGACACAACACCGCACGGTCCTCGCCCGGGGCGAGGCGCACCACACAGGGAGATTCGATGGACACCGACACTGACACCACCACCACCGACCACACCGAGCTCGGTCCGGACCAGGTCGACGACGACGCCGTTCTGCTGATCGCGCCGCCGGCCCGAATTCCCCAGCAACGCACCGCTGCTCCCCGCCGGGCCGCCACCCGGTTCGAGGGCGGCGTGATCGTCCGTGAGGGCAGCTGGGTGGAGGGCGCGGCTCCGCGCCGCCGCCGCGGCGAGGGCACCGGAACCCGTCGGCGGACCCGACAACGCGCCTGGTTCCTGCGCCTGCCGGTGCTCGGCCTGCTCGGTCTGGCGGGCGCCGCCGCGGTGATCGTGTTGGTCACCCGTCCGGGTCACGTGACGCACCATCAGGCCGGCCCCGCCGGCCCCGGCACCGAACTGGTGGCGGCCTCGGCCGTGGAGGCCGCGGCGACCGGTCCGTGCTGGGCCGGACCGCCCAGCTACGCCTCCGCCTCCTGCACCTTCGGCGACCGGGCGGCCCCGGTTGCGGTGGCCCTGGCCGGCGACTCCAGCTCCGAGGCCTGGCTGGACACCATGAAGGCACTGGCCGCGCAGCGCAACTGGCGGATCACCACCTACCTGGCGAGCAACTGCGGGATGTCCGCCGCGGCCCAGCCGCAGGACAGCCCGCAGGCCACCGCCGCGTGCGCGCGCTGGGTGGCGCACACCACGGACAGCATCCAGCACGGCAATTACAACCTGGTGCTGCTGGCCAACCGGGCCGGCAACGGGGACCCAACCGCGGATCCCGGCTACGCGGCCATGCTCCAGCGGCTGCGCGGGGCGGGCCTGACCGTGATCCCGGTGCCCGCCACCAGCTGAGCCGGCGTCACTCGCTCGGCGGCTCGAACTTCGAGGTGCGGGCGAAGCCGGCAGCGCGGCCCTTGCCGGCCACCACCACTGCCATCTTGCGCGAGGCCTCGTCGATCATCTCCTCACCCAGCATGACGGCGCCACGCTTTCCGCCCGCCTCCGAGGTGTAGTAGTCGTAGGCGTCCAGGATCAGCTCGGCGTGGTCGTAGTCCTCCTGCGACGGGGAGTACACCTCATTGGCCGCCTCGACCTGGCCGGGGTGCAGCACCCACTTGCCGTCGAAACCCAGCGCGGCCGAGCGGCCGGCCACCCGCTTGAAGCCGTCCACGTCCTTGATCTGCAGGTAGGGACCGTCGATGGCCTGCAGGTCGTGCATGCGGGCGGCCATCAGGATGCGCATGAGGATGTAGTGGTAGGCGTCGCCGACGTCGTATCCGGGCGGCTGCTCCCCGACGATGAGGGACTTCATGTTGATGCTGGCCATGAAGTCGGCCGGTCCGAAGATGATCGTCTCGACGCGCGGGGACGCGGCGGCGATGGCATCGACGTTGACCAGACCGGCGGCGTTCTCGATCTGCGCCTCGATGCCGATGCGGCCGACCTCGAACCCCATGGTTTTCTCGATCTGGGTGAGCAGCAGGTCCAGCCAGACGACCTGCTCGGCGCTCTGCACCTTGGGCAGCATGATGCAGTCCAGGTTCGGCCCGGCACCCTCGACGACCTCGATGGTGTCCCGGTAGGTCCACGAGGTGGTCAGGTCGTTGACCCGGACCACCCGCACCTTGTTGCCCCAGTCCCCATCGTTGAGCGCGGCGACGATGTTCTTGCGAGCGTCGGGCTTGGCCAGTGGGGCGACGGAGTCCTCGATGTCCAGGAAGACCTGGTCGGCCGGCAGTCCCTGCGCCTTGCCCAACATCTTCGGGTTGCTGCCGGGCACCGCCAGGCAGGACCGACGCGGACGAAGCTTGGGGCCTTGGCTCATCGGGGCACGACCTTCCACACGCACAACATGGGTATGTCCACAGCCTACCGAGGGCCAATGGGGCAGCTCAGTCCACGGGCAGGGCGTGCCCCGCCAGGCGGGCGCCCTCGGCCCGCACCACGACGAACACCCCGAGGAGCAGCAGCAGGCCGGCCGGGATGGCGGTGGCGGGCGGGTGTTGGTGCAGGAAGATCGCGGCGATGATGGCCGCGCCGGGGACCTCGAACAGGATCGCGGTGGCCACCACGGTGGCCCCGACCCGGCCCACCACGCGGTTGAACAGTGTGTGGCCGAGCAGTTGCGCGGTGGTGGTCAGCGCCACCAGGCGCAGCCACACCTCGGTGTCGAAACCGGTCAGTTGCACCCGACCGATCAGGGCCGCGATCAACAGTGTCAGCGCGCAGACGCCGTAACAAAGCGAGGTGTAGACCCCGGTGCTCACCGTGCGCCGCGCCACCTCCCCGGCTCCGGTGTAGGCCGCGGCCAGCGCGCCGGCCACCAGCGCCAACAGGTCACCGGTCAGCGCCCGCCCGGACACCGCGAGGTCGGATCCGGTGAGCAACACCACTGCGGCCAACGAAATGCCGATGCCGGTCCAGGTGGCACGCGATACCGCTCGCCCGGCCAACCGCGAGCCCAATGCGGTCCACACCGGCTGCGCGCACACCAACGCGGTGGCAGAGGCCACCGTGGTGTAGCTGACGCTGGGCGTCCAACACGCGAAGTGCGCCGCCAACAACACGCCGGCCCCGGTGGTAACAAGAATCTGACGCCACGTCAGCGATGCGAACTCCGCCCGCTTTGACGCCCGGGTGCTGATCGCTGCGGCGGTCACCGCGGCCCCGAACGCGTTGCGCCAGAAGGCGATCGCCAGGGCCGGCGCGGCCAGTGCCGCGATCATCGGACCGGACGTGGACACCGCCAGGCTGGCCAGCATCAGCACGCCCAGGTCGGCGGCGGCGATGCCGCCCCACGCCCGGCCGGCGCCAGTGGGCACGGCCACCGCGCCCCGCGTTCCCCTCATCGCGTGATTATCCCCGGCGCAATGGGGAGGACCGGCTGCCCGCGGGCGGGTAGCCTGTCCCGGCGGCCCCGACACCCGCGGGCCATCGATCGGAGCAGCCCAGGGAACGCACGCCGGAAGGGGTGAGCCATGTCCGGAGCCACCACTCGCGTGTTTGTGTCCCATCTCGCCGGGCTGGCGGTGTTCGACCCCAACGGCGACCAGGTCGGTCGGGTTCGCGACGCCGTCGCTCACGTGCGGCCGCGCTCCGAGACGACCAGGGTCATCGGGTTGGTCGTGGAGGTGCAACCGCGGCGGCCCATCTTCGTCCCGATGAGCCGCGTCACCTCACTGGACCGGGGCCAGATCATCACCACCGGCGTAGTGAACCTGCGCCGCTTCGAGCGGCGATCCGGCGAGACCTTGGTGATCACCGAATTGCTCGACCGCAAGGCCACCCTGGTGGCCGGTGGCGAGGAGGTCACGGTCATCGACATCGCGATGGAGCAGACCCGCAACCGGGACTGGATCGTCGCGAAGGTGCACGTGCGCAAGGGCGGCAGCCGGCTGCGCCGACGCGGCGAGACGTTGACGGTGAACTGGGACGCGGTCAGTGGCCTGGCCGCCGAGCACGTGGTGCAGGGCGCGGCGAACATGCTCGCCACGTTCGAGAAGCTGCGCCCGGCCGACCTCGCGCACGTGTTGCACGACCTGTCCCCCAAGCGCCGCGCCGAGGTGGCCTCCGCGCTGGACGACGACAAGCTCGCTGACGTGCTGGAGGAGCTACCCGAGGACGACCAGGTGGAGATCCTCAACCACCTGGCCGCGGACCGCGCGGCGGACGTGCTCGAGGCCATGCAGCCCGACGACGCCGCCGACCTGCTCGGTGAGCTGCAACCGCACGAGCAGGAGCGCTTCCTCGACCTGATGGAGCCGGAGGAGGCCGCACCACTGCGCCGGCTGCTCACCTATGCCGACGACACCGCCGGCGGTCTGATGACCACCGAGGCGGTGATCCTGCCGCCGAATGCCACCGTGGCCGAGGCACTGGCCCGCATCCGGCACCGGGAGTTGACCCCAGCCATGGCCGCGCTGGTCTACGTCTGCCGCCCGCCGCTGGAGACGCCGACCGGCAAGTTCCTCGGCGTCGCGCACTTCCAGCGGCTGTTGCGGGAGCCACCCGCCGAGATGATTTCGATGGTGCTGGACAGGGAAATGCGGGCCATGTCCCCGGCCACCCCGTTGGCCGACGTGACCAGCTTCCTGGCCACCTACAACATGGTTGCCGCGCCCGTGGTGGACGAGCAGCGGCGACTGATCGGCGTGGTCAGCGTGGACGACGTGCTCGACCACCTGCTGCCCGAGGACTGGCGCGGCCGCGAGGTCGAGGAGGACGAGGACGAGGAGGACCGGGGCTACTCCCCCGATGACACCGGCCAGATCAAGGTCTGGACCCCGCGCCCGGAGAACGACCATGGCTGACTCCCGGACCCGACTCGACCTGCCGCGGCAGCCCGGTCGGCTGCCCCGTCGTCCGCAATGGGACGCGGAGACCTTCGCCGCGGTCGCCGAGCGCACCGCCCGGTTCCTGGGTACCTGGGCGTTCATCGGCTACATGACCGCGGTGGTGCTGAGCTGGTTTGCCTGGAACGTGTTCGCGCCGCACTCCTGGCGGTTCGACGACTACCCGTTCATCTTCCTGACCTTGATGCTGTCGCTGCAGGCCTCCTACGCCGCGCCGCTGATCCTGCTCGCACAGAACCGCCAGGCTGACCGCGACCGGGTCACCTACGAGCAGGACCGCGGCCGCACGGAACGCAGCATGGCCGACACCGAATACCTGACCCGGGAGCTGGCCGCGCTGCGCGCCGCGCTGGGTGAGGTGGCCACCCGCGATTTCCTGCGCTCCGAGCTCCAGCGGGTGGCCGAGGACTTGGTCGAGGACCTCACCGAACGGCAACGTGAACGGCCCCGGGAGCGCGAGGGCGTGGACGACTGACGGCCCATCCGGCCGGGCCGCATACCATGCAGGGCATGTCCGCCGCACCGACGCACGAGCAGGTCCGGGCCGCCCTGGCCACCGTCAACGACCCCGAGATCCACCGTCCGATCACCGATTTGGACATGGTGGCCGGGATCGACATCGACGGCGGCCTGGTCACCGTCACCGTGTTGCTCACCGTGGCGGGTTGTCCACTGCGCGAGACCATCACCCGCGACGTGACCAACGCGGTGTCCCGACTGGACGGGGTGCGTGAGGTACGCGTCACGCTGGATGTGATGAGCCCGGAGCAGCGCACCGGTCTGCAGACCAAGCTGCGCGGCGGCACCCCGGCCAAGGAGATCCCGTTCGCCCAGCCCGGCTCGCTGACCCGGGTGTACGCGGTGGCCTCCGGCAAGGGCGGGGTCGGCAAGTCCTCGGTGACGGTGAATCTGGCCGCCGCACTGGCCGCCTCCGGTCACTCCGTGGGCGTGCTGGACGCGGACATCTACGGCCACTCAGTGCCGCGCATGCTGGGCACCGAGGCCCGGCCCACCCAGGTGGAGAACATGATCATGCCGCCCACCGCGCACGGGGTCCGGCTGATCTCCATCGGCATGTTCATCGAGGGCAACACCCCGGTGGTATGGCGCGGGCCGATGCTGCACCGCGCACTGCAGCAGTTCCTCGCCGACGTGTTCTGGGGCGACCTCGACGTGCTCCTGCTCGACCTCCCACCGGGCACCGGCGACATCGCAATCTCGGTGGCCCAGCTCGTGCCGACGGCGGAGATCCTCGTCGTCACCACCCCGCAGGTCGCCGCGCGTGAGGTCGCCGAACGCGCCGGCGCGATCGCTTTGCAGACCCATCAGCAAATCGTCGGCGTGGTCGAGAACATGAGCTTCCTGGTCTGTCCCCACTGCGGCCCGTCGCACCAGCTCGAGCTGTTCGGCAGCGGCGGTGGCGACCGGGTCGCGGCCACTCTCACGA